>JAFYQC010000311.1 GCA_017547265.1 Kiritimatiellia bacterium
CAGTCGACGCCTGCCGCGGCGGCCTCGCCCGCGGCGGCGGCTTCGCGCTGCGAGCTGATGATGCCCATGCCGATCGCGAGGACGATGATGCCGAGCACGTCGTCGATGACCGCGCCCGCCATGATCGTCACGCCCTCGGCGGAGTCCATCTTCTTCTTCTCGGAGAGGATGCGCGCGGTGATGCCGACGGAGGTCGCCGTCGACATGATGCCCATGAACATCGCCGCGGGCGAAAGCGCCGCCTGGACGACCTTGCCCTCCTTCACGAGCTCGCCAAGCTCCGCGAGGCACTGGATGCCGCCGAGGAGGTCGGGGAGATACGTCGTCGCGTAAACGGCGCAGAGGTCGCCGAGGAGGAACGAGAACACCACGCCGCCAACGCCCACGAGCGAGCCGGCGAACGCGTACTTGAGGAACATCTTGAGGTTGGTCTCGAGGCCAGAAAGGAACAGCAATACGACAGAGGCTATGGTGCAGATGCCGTAGAGCTCGGGCGTCGCGGCGAAGGGATTTCCGCCCGCAGCGGCCTGGGCGCGCAGTGCCTTGCCGTAGAAGATGCCGTACTGAAACATGCCGTCAAAACCTGGGATCGCCAAGCCACCAAGCGCCCACGGGCCGATCAATATGCCGGCACCAAGTTCGCCAAGGACGCTTGGAAGCTTAAGCGCAGTCGCAATCGTCCCGCCGATTTTCGCAGCGAAGATAATTATGCCGATCTGCAAGACGAGGAAGAGCATCTTCGGTGTCATGCCGAGCTTTGCCGGCCAGTCGGCCGCCTCGGTGGGAAGCGCCTCACCCGCGAACGCACAAGTCGCAAGGAGTACGCCAGCAATGAACAACCACGACTTCTTCATGACTTTCACCTTTTCAACTTGCGGGCGCGTCGGAGACACGCCCCTACCAACCTTTCAACTTTCAGCTTTTCCAAAATGCTTGACGAGAGGCGTCCAGCCCTTGGCCTCTTCGGGCGTCATCTGGGCGAAGGCCATTACGATGAGCCGGTCGCCTATCTTGCCCTTGTGCGCCGCCGCGCCGTTGAGGCAGCAGACGTGGCTGCCGCGCTTTCCTGCTATGGCGTAGGTCTCGAAGCGGTTGCCGTTCTCGACGTCAGCGACAAGAATCTTCTCGTAGGGGACGAGCCCGACTGCTTCCATGTCGTCGGGGTCGAGCGTAAGCGAGCCCTCGTAATCGAGGCACGCCTCGGTTACGCGTATCCTGTGCAACTTCGCTTTTAAAATCTCAACTAACATCTATCACTAACTCCTCGGCACTCGCTCCGCTCGGCTCGGTCGCTTCCCCAAGGGTCGCGCCCACCCACAAGGGGCGGTTACGACCCCTGACTCCTGACTCCTATCTCCAACTCCAACTCTAAGCTCCAACTACTGACTCCTGACCCCTAACTACTGACCCCTAACTTCTTTCTTCAACCATTTTCTTCGTCACGACGACTTTCTTCATCTTCGCATTGCCCGGTGCTTCGTACATGACATCGGTCATAAGACGCTCCATCTCCGCACGGAGGCCGCGCGCTCCGGTCTTGCGTTCAAGCGCAGTCTTCGCGAGCGACTTGAGGGCATCGGGTTCGAACGAGAGCGAAACGCCGTCCATTGAAAGAAGCTTCTGGTACTGCTTGACGAGCGAATTCTTCGGCTCGGTCAAGACGCGAACGAGATCATCTTCAGAAAGCTCCTTCATCGTGGTGATGACGGGAAGACGGCCTGTGAACTCAGGGATAAGACCGAACTTGACGAGATCCTCGGGACGAACGTCGGCGTTATCAGCACGGTCGCCTCGGAGAGTCGCCCCTACCGATTTTTCACGCGCCGCATTGACAGCTCCAAAACCAATGGCGCGCTTGCCTGTGCGTTCACCGACTATCTTGTCGAGTCCGACGAAAGCACCGCCGCAGATAAAGAGGATATTCGAAGTGTCGACTTCGATGTACTCCTGGTCGGGATGCTTGCGGCCGCCCTTCGGCGGGATGCGGCAAATCGTGCCCTCGAGAATCTTGAGAAGCGCCTGCTGAACGCCTTCACCCGAGACGTCGCGCGTAATCGAGACATTGTCGGTCTTCGACGCGATCTTGTCTATTTCGTCGACGTAGATTATGCCGCGCTTCGCGAGCTCGACGTTGCCGTCGGCATTCTGGAGAAGGTAGCGGACGAGGTTCTCGACATCTTCGCCAACGTAGCCCGCCTGCGTGAGCACCGTCGCGTCGCCGATAGCGAACGGAACGCCGAGCATCTTCGCAAGCGTCCGTGCGAGAAGCGTCTTGCCCGTTCCCGTCGGTCCGATAAGGAGAATATTTGACTTCTCAATTTCAACATCGGGGAAAGAGGTGCTTGGTGCCTGCGCGGCTTCGCCGCTGGTGCTTGCGCTTCGCTGGTGCGTAGAGTCAGAGACCTTCTCGGCTGCCTCAAGGCGGCGATAGTGGTTGTGAACGGCGACGGCGAGCACCTTCTTCACTTCGTCGTGGCCGATGACGTACTGGTCGAGAAACGCCTTTATCGCCTTAGGGGTCGGCGTCGGCGGAAGAGGCGGAACATCCTTTGCCTTCTTCTCATGGCGCGTCACCATCTCGTTGGCATGGCGAACGCAGTCTACGCAAATGTTCGCGTCGGGGCCGGGGATCATCCCGACCTCTTTTGAACTTCTTCCGCAAAAGGAACAGGTCAGTTCTTTCATTCCACGACCTTGTCGACAAGACCCCACTCGACGGCCTCGGCGGCCGACATGAAGTGGTCGCGGTCCGTGTCTTTCACGACGTCGGCCATTTTCTTGCCGGAGTGCTTCGCGAGGATGCCGTTCAAGATTTCCTTGAGGCGCAGGATCTCCTTCGCCGTGATCTCGATGTCGGAGGCCTTGCCCTCGGCACCGCCCCACGGCTGGTGGATCATGATGCGCGAGTTCGGGAGCGCGTGGCGCTTGCCCTTCGCACCCGCAGTCAGCAGCACAGCGCCCATGGAGGCGGCCTGGCCGATGCAGTACGTCGCGACCGGACACTTCACGAACTGCATCGTGTCGTAGATCGCAAGCCCCGCCGTGACACTGCCGCCCGGCGAATTGATGTAGACGTTGATGTCCTTCTTGGGGTCCTGCGACTGCAGGAAGAGGAGCTGGGCACAGACGGCGTTCGCCATATCGTCGTTCACCTCTCCCGAGATGAAGACGATCCTGTCGAGGAGGAGGCGCGAGTAGATGTCGTACGTACGCTCGCCCTTGCCGGTCTGCTCGACGACATACGGTATCATGTATGACTTCATCTTATTAAACTTCCCTTCCAACACTAATCACTGACGCCTGAGTACTGACCCCTGACTCCTGAGTACTGACTCCTAACCCCTACTTCTTCACGTTCGCGAGGACGAAGTCGATGACCTTCTTGCCGCGCTCCTCGTCCTTGGCCTCGATGTTCTCGGCCTTGGCGATTGCCTCGAGGACGTACCAGAGGCGGACCTGCTTCGTGGCGGCGTCTTCGGCGTCCTTGAGGATCTTGTCGCGGTTCTTCTCGAAGTAGGAGGCGTCGAGCCCGGAGTACTGCGCACGCTGCGCAAGCTCCTGGAGGTAGCCGTCCATCGCGCGGCGAACCTGGCTCTGCGGAACGTCGAAATCGGCCTTCTTGAGGAGCAGTTCGACAGCCTCGTTCTCGCGGCGCATCGCCTCGGCCTCGACAGCCTGCTTTTCGAGCGTCTCGCGGATCGTGGCGGAAAGCTTCTCTACGGACTCGGCCTTCGCCTTTTCGGCGAACTCGGCATCGGTGGGGAGGACGCGGCGGCGGAACGCCTTGAGCGTCACCGTGTAGACGGCCTTCTTGCCGCCAAGCCCTTCGGGCGCGCCTTCCTTTGCAAACTTCGCCATTACGTCTTCCTTCGTCTCGCCAACCTTCATGCCCTTCACGGCGTCGAGGATCTCGGGGAGGAAGCGTCCTTCCTCGACCTGGGTCCAGAAGCCAGTGCCGGACGCGACGACCTTGGCGTCGGGCGCGATCTCGAGAATCGGCTTCTTGTCGACCGTGCCGGTGTAGTCGATCTGCACGAAATCGCCGTCAGCGACCGTCTCGCCTTCCTTCGCGTCCTCGTACTTCGCGTACGCGGCGCGCAGGCGCTCGAGCTGCTCCTTGACGGCCTCGTCGGAAACCGCAGTGTCCTTGTCGGCGATCTTAAGCCCCTTGTAGGTCGGAACCTTGAACTTCGGCTTGATCTCGACAACGGCCGTGAACGTGCCGCCGTCGGCATTGAACGAAATCTCCTTCACGTCGGCAAGCGTGATCTCGTCGAGCTTCTCGGCCTTTACCGCGTCCGCGTAGTGCTTGCGGATCATCGTGTGTTCGGTCTCCTGCTTGAGACCGTCGGCGAACTGCTTGCGGATGATCTCGACCGGAACCTTGCCGGGACGGAAGCCGGGGAGCCGCGCCTCGCGGACGAACGTCTTCTCGACGTCCTTCACGATTCCCTTCATTTCCTCGGCGTTCAGCTCGACCTTAAGCTCAACCTGGCACTTGTATTCGTTCTTCGTGCTCGTCTTCATATATGCAGTCTATCTCCTATTTGGAAAACTATTAAATGATATTTTATCATATTTCCCCGCCGAAATGTGAAAAAAATGGTATAATCGCAACCATGAACGAAGAAAAACGGCTGAAATACGCCATGGTGGGCGGAGGAAAGGGGTCGTTCATCGGCCCGATCCACCGCATGGCGATAAGGATGGACGACCTCGCGGACCTCGTCGACGGGTGCTACTCGCACACCGACGACTGGCACGCCCTGATTGAGCGCTGCAAGGGAAAGATCGACTTCCTCGCCGTCTGCACGCCAAATAGCTCGCACTACGAGATCACCAAGGCCGCGCTAGAGGCTGGAATGGACGTCCTCTGCGAAAAGCCCCTCTC
Source organism: Kiritimatiellia bacterium (assembly GCA_017547265.1). Next base: position 4,892 of record JAFYQC010000311.1, read on the forward strand.
GCTCACGCTCGACGAGGCGACGGAGCTTGAGCGCCTCGCGCGGCGGAAGCGCCGCGTCCTCGGCATCCCCTTCACCTACTCGGGCTTCCCGATGGTAAAGCTCGCACGCGACCTAATCAAGAGGGGCGAGCTCGGGAAAATCGACAAGGTCGTATTGGAGTACAGCCAGGGCTCATTTAGGAAAATCGACTTCTCGAAGCCGCTCGACAAGCGAAACGCCTGGAAAATGGACCCAAAGAAGGCGGGGCCGAGCTGCGTCGTCGCAGACATCGGCGTTCACGGCTTCCACTTAATTGAGCACGTGACGGGTCTCGAGGTCAAGGAGGTTCTCGCGGACCTCTCGTCCTTTGCACCTGGGAACCGCCTCGACGACGACGCGTCGATGCTGTTGCGGCTGGGTGCGCCCGCCGGCGTTCGTTCCGCTTCGCTCACTCGCTCGGGCGCACGCTCAAAGTCTTCCCAGCCAAAGGCGATGTTCACCGTCTCTAAGGTCGCGACTGGCGAGGAGAACGGCGTACGGCTCAGGGTCTACGGCGACAAGGCGTCGCTCTACTGGAACCAGGAGGAGAACAACTACCTCTCGGTGAAATATCCATTCGCGCCCGAGCGCATCTACAAGAGAAACGCGCCGTACATCGGCGAGCTCTCGGCGGCGAGCAAGAATCTTTCGCGCATACCCGCCGGCCACCACGAGGGATTCATCGAGGGGTTCGCGAACATCTACCGCGAGTTCTGCGCGGCTGTGCGCGACCGCAAGGCCCACGACTTCCCTGGCGCCCACGAGGGCGTGAGGACGATGCGCTTCGTCGAGGCGGCGCTCCGTTCCAACAAGAACGGCAACCGCTGGGAGAAGATCTAGTCGAGGACGCCTTTTGAGGGCGTCTCGGAATCATCCCACCAAGAGCCCTTCGCACCGGAGACGCGGGCGATGGGCTTTGTAGTAAGCTGCTTGCCCTTCGCCGTGGCGGAGCGGATCGGCACTACCTCCTGCTTCTCGGTCTTCCCCGTCTCGCGGTTCACGCGGTCGACGAGTTCGAGCGGCAGGAAGTGCTGCTGGTGGATCTTCTGGCCCTTCGCGGGCTTGTACCTAACGTAAAGCGTCTCGGGACATCCGCGCTGCAAAAGAAGTATCTTCGACTTCGGCTTCTCCGGCGCGAGGAAGTAGTCCTTGTTGCGGATAAGACCGCCGAAGCGGAAGCGCTTGATGTAGCTAAAGCCGTAGGAGCCCTCTTCGTACACGCAGGTGAAGTCGAGCGAGTCGCGGTCCTTCTCCTGGTTGTAGCGCATGACCGCCATAAGGTCCTTGTCGACAAACATCTTGTCCTCGGGCTGGACCTTGCGGAAGCGCCCGCTCTTCCAGACGAGGATGAGCTCGTCCAACGAAGAGCACTTGAAAAGTTCCTCGCCGTTCCTAAGACCAGAACCGACGTAGTTGTTCTCCTTGTCCCACTTGATCGTAAGCTCGCTCGCCGTGATCGCGCGGACGTCGACTTCCTTGAACGCGCCAGACTCGACCTTCGTGCAGCGCGGGTAGCTCTTCGCGTACTGCTTCACGAGCCCCTTCAGGTACTTCACGACGAACGCGCGGAGATGGACGAGATTGTCCTTGACCTCGCGCTCCTCCTTCTCGATCGCCTCGATCTCCTCGCGGTTCTTGTCGATGTCGAACTGCGAGATGCGGCGGATCTGGAGCTTGAGGAGTCGCTCGATGTCGTCATCGGTTATCACCTTGCGGCGAAGTTCCTTCATGTGCGGCACGAAGCCGGTGCGGACGGCGTTCCTCACGCCTTCCATCGTTTTCTCCTGCTCGATGCGCTTGTAGATGCGCTCTTCGATGAAGATGCGGTCGAGCGTGCGAGCGTGGAAGAGGTCATCGAGCTCACCAAGCCGTATCTCCTGCTCGCGCTTCGTGAGCTCCATGAGCCTGTCGACGTTCTTCCGCAAAATCTCCGTCACGCTCATGAGCCGCGGACGGCCGCCGTCGAGGACGACTGGCCGCGACGAAATCGACTTCTCGCAGTTCGTGAACGCGTAGAGCGCGACTATCGCCTTCTCCTGGCTCTCGCCGGACTGGAGCTCGAGCTCGATCCTAACCGTGTCGCTCGTGAGATCGTGGAGCTTGCGTACGGGAACTTTTTTCTTCTTGATCGCGTCCTCGATAGACTCGGCGAGAGAGTCTGTAGTCTCGCCCCACGGAAGCTCTGTGATGACGAGCTTGTTCTTGCCGTCCTTCTCGATCTTCGCGCGGACCTTGACTTTGCCGAGGCCGTCCTGATACTCGCTCACATCCATGAGGCCACCGAGCTGGAAATCGGGATAGAGCTGGAATGGCTTTTTCTGGATGAGCGCGATCTCTGCCTCGAGAATCTCGATGAAGTTGTGCGGGAGAATCGCCGTCGAAAGGCCGACCGCGATGCCGTCTGCGCCCATCATCAGGAGCAGAGGAATTTTCGCGGGGAGATAGACCGGCTCTTCCTTACGCCCGTCGTAGTTGGGAACGTAGGTGGTTGTCTTGCGATTGAAGACTTCCTTCTTCGCGAGCTCGGTCAGGCGGCACTCAATGTAGCGGACCGCGGCGTGCGGCATGCCGGTCAGGAGCGAGCCGAAGTTTCCCTGACCGTCGATAAGATATCCCTTGCCCTTGCCCCACAGCTTGTTTGCGAGGACTACGATTGCGTCACCGATGGAAGCGTCGCCGTGCGGGTGGTACTGCATCGTCTGGCCGACGATGTTGGCGACCTTGGTGTAACGACCGTCGTCCTGCTCGTAGAGCGCGTGCATGATGCGGCGCTGGACTGGCTTAAGCCCGTCCTCGACCGCAGGAATCGCGCGAGAGCAGATGACGTACGCCGAGTACTGGCGGAAGTTGAAGTCGTAAAGCTGCTGCATCGGCCCGAGGCCGGTGAGTCCCGGCTTTGGCCGCGAAGGAGCAGGCACCGCGCCCTTCTGTTTCTTGCCCTCGCTCTTCGGCGGCTCCGGCTGAGCTGGCGCGAAGATGTCGAGATTGTCGAACAGGCTCGGCGGAAGATTCTCCTGGTTGTTGTCTTTCCCCTTTTTCATTTCGGCATATTATATCATACTGCAGGCGATGCGGGGTTAGAGGAGGTCGAGGGGGGTTTTGCGCTTGGCGCTGGGAAGGTCGGAGACGAAACGCGGGAGCGCGAGGCCGCCTATCCGCTCGGCGCAGTAGGCCTCGATTTCCTTCGCGCGAGCGAGCGGAACGCCAAAGCGCTCCTGAAGCCCCTCGACGGGATCGCACTGAAAAACGTAGTAGGGACGAATCCTCGCGGCGGAAAGCGCGCGAAGAAGCGCAAGCATCTTGCGCGGCGTGTCGTTCACTCCACGGAGAAGCACCGTCTGCGACGAGACGGGAATGCCGCAATCGACAAGCCGCGCCGCAGCGTCGCGCGCACACGCTGCCTCTTCGGCCGTGTTGATATGGACATTCGCCCACACCTTGCCGCGTCCGACGCGGCGCAAGAGCCGCGCGAGATGCGCAGTTATCCGCGCAGGGTTCGACACCGGCGCGCGTGTGCATATCCGTACGACTTCTACCTGCTCGAGGCGTGCAAACGCCTCGACGAACTTCGCGACCTTCGCGTCGGGAAGCGTAAGGACGTCGCCGCCGGAAAGAAGCACATCTCTCACTTTCGGATGTCGCTTCACGTAGTCGACGCAAGCGGCGAGGCGCGCGGGCGAGTCGACGACAGGGGATTCCCCGAGAATGAACTTGCGAGTGCAGTGCGGACAAGCGCCGAAGCAACAGTCAGTCGTCATCACGAGCACGCGGTCTGGAAACCTCTGCTTCAGCCCAGGCGGCAACGCGGGGCGCCGCGCCAATTCTCCAAACGGATCCCTGCTACTCATCGAACAACGTCATTGGAATGAAACAGAACGCAAGCGCGTGGTCGCGCATGACGCGCGACACGACGTCGATGTCGCGGCCCCTGAATTTCTTGAACGCGTCGAGCCACGCGCCTTCGAGACGGACGATCAGCTTGCCGGTATCGGCCTGATAGTCGGTGACGTGCATCTCGCGCGGGCTGTAGCGGATGCCTGTGCCGAGCGCCTTGGAGACAGCCTCCTTCGCGCACCAGAAGCGGATAATCGCCTGCGAGGCGTTCGCCGCGTTCGCCGCAAGCTCAAGCTCCTCGGGAACGAACACGCCCGCCGTGAACTCCTCGGAAAGATCGCGTTCGACCGACTCGACGTCGACGCCTACGCGGGCGTTCGCCGCCGCTAGCGCGATGATGAACTGCGCCGTGTGCGCAATCGCTATGTCGATCTTCGCGGAGAGATAATCGCCCCATTGTCCAAGTGCGTGGGGCTTTCCAGAGTCGTCGCGCCAGATTTGTATGTCGGCGTCGCTCCACCTCGCCTGGTGGAAGTCCTTCAAGTACCGCCTTACGGCCTCCTTCGCGGCGACACGCCCGAACAGCCACTCGGTGCGGCGCGACGTCGAGCCAGGCATGCTGCGGAACTCGTCACGCTCCTGCGCGCCGAGAACGACGTGCGAAAGCGTCTTGAGCCAAAGCTCCTCGTTGCGCTCGAAGATGTGGTACGGCACATCCGTAATGAACGCGCTCGCGACATCCGTCGCCGGGTCGCCCAGCATGTCGGTCGAGACGCGCCGCGTAAGAAACGCGTTGGCTGGCTGGAGCACAAGCTCGCGGTATTCGGCAGGAACGCGCTCGGTGAGTTCCTCCCAGCCGGAAATCGACATGACCGCCGTGCCGTTGCCGTCCGTCACCGTGATGTCGCAGACGTGCGACTTCGGCGTAACGCCCGTGAGCCGCAGGTAGCACTTTAGCCGCGAGCCCTCGTGCGGCTGCGCGCCGAGAAGCTCGAGCTTCCTCAGGCGGAACGGGAACGAGAACGCGCCGGTGAACTTTTCGTGGCTGCGCCAAAGCGCGAAACCGCTCGTGACGGCGCCGAGGAGAAGCGGATTAACGATCCACAGCGGAAAGCGCGTGAAGACGACGGCATCGGAGAGCGACGGAACCTCGACTTCGTAGTCAAGACCGGATTCACTCCACGCCTCCACAAAGCGAATGCCCCTCAGCCGACGGCCGAAGCAGAGACGCGAGGGATATATGTCGCGTCCAGACCAGTGGACGCTGCGCGGCTTGAACATCGGAGGCGCGGAAGCCGGAACCGCAGGCGCGTGACCATCGGCCATTACGAAGACGCCGTCCATGACGGGCCACGTGTAGGCGGAATTCGGGGAGTCGTCGCGGATCTGCACCTTGACGGCCGCACGCTTCGCATCGCCGGAGGCGACGCGTTCGGCCTTTATGAAAAGCTTGAGCTCGCCGCCGGTGAACGCGACCATGCGCCTGCAGCCGAGGTCCTCAACGGCGACAAGCGTCCTGTTCGGAACGACCATGCGCGCAACTTCGGCCATGATTTCGGCGGCGGCGGCGATAGACAGAGTGACGAGGCCCTTGAG
>JAFYQC010000312.1 GCA_017547265.1 Kiritimatiellia bacterium
ATCGCGGAGCAACAAATGAACTTCAGATACGGCAAGAAGGAGATGGAGTATCTCAAGTCGCGGGATAGGCGGCTTGGGGAGGTTATCGACCAGATCGGGCGCATCAGCTGGACGGTCGAACCCGATCTCTTCTCAGCCATCGTCCAGAACATCGTCTCGCAACAAATTTCCGGCAAGGCAGCGGAGTCGATTCTCGCAAGAGTTGGCGAACTGCTCGGGGAGATTACGCCGAAGGCCGTTGCAAAAACCGATATACAGGCTTTCCGCAGTTGCGGCGTTTCGCAGCGCAAGGCGGAATACATCAAGGACTTTGCCGCCAAGGTCGTGTCGGGCGAACTAGACCTTGGCGCCGTCGCCAAGATGCCTGACGCAGAGGTAATCGCCACGCTCTCTTCCCTACGCGGCATCGGCATCTGGACGGCGGAAATGCTCTTGCTCTTTACCTTGCAACGCCCAGACGTCCTGAGCTACGGCGACCTCGGAATCCATCGCGGAATGCGAATGGTCTACCGCCACCGCAAAATCACGAAGAAGCTTTTCGAGAAATACCGCCGCCGCCTCTCGCCTTGCGGCAGCATTGCAAGTCTCTATTTCTGGATGGTCGCCGGCGGTGCCATCCCAAATCTCACCGACCCAGGAGGCGGAACACAGAAATGAACGAAGAACAAGAAAAACTAATCGGCCGCGAGTTTCGACACTTCAAGGGCAACCTCTACCGCCTCGAGGGATTCGCAAAGGATTCAGAGACGCTTGAGGAAATGGTTGTCTATCGCGCGCTATATGGAGAACACGGCCTTTGGGTTCGTCCTGCAAAGATGTTCTTCGAGACAATAGAGCGCGACGGAAAACAGATGAAGCGGTTTGAACTCTTAGAGGAACCTAACGCGGAGAAAATGCAGTGAGTGATACCTTTGGAGAATACTCTTGGGCTGTCAGGACGTATGAATGCGGTCCTAACGGCGCCGCTACGATGGCCTCCGTCTGCAACTGGCTACAGGAGGCGGCGAGTCTCAACGCCGAGGCGCTGGCCTTTTCGAAGTCAAACTTCGAGTCCGCCGGCGAGAACATATCATGGGTGCTTACGCGTCTCAAGGTGAAGATGTCGCGATTCCCGAAGTGGGGCGAGACAGTCTCGATACTAACATTTCCGCGCGGTGGCCGACGGATTGTCGCGTGGCGTGATTTCGTCTTGTCGGGCGCGAACGGCGAGGAACTCGGACGTGCCACCAGCGAATGGATGCTCATCGACCTTTCATCCCGCAAGGTAGTCACGATTCCAGAAGCCGTGTTTGCGGCGGCGAACACGGTCAGGGAACCTGTTTTCGGCGACGAGCCGCTACCGAAGCTGCGCTGGGAATGTAGCGTTGCGTCCCCTGACGCACTCATATTCCGCGCACGACGCGGCGACATCGACTTGAACGGGCATGTCAACAACGTCCATTATGTCGAATGGCTGATGGAAGGACGCCCCGACTCGGCGAGCCCGTGCCACGAACTCGAAATCGTGTTCAAGTCGGAGACGCTTGCAGGCGAAGAGGTGCGTGTCGAATCCGTCGAGACGGAACCAGAGGTCTTCGTTCACCGTGTATACGCTCCAGACGGCCGCTACCATGTCTTGGCAAAGACTGCACGGTAGTCATAAAGAACAAATATGGAGCATAGTTTTTCAATCGTCCTTCTTCGGCCTGAAATCCCGCATAACACAGGAGCGATTGGTCGGCTCTGTGTAGGGCTGGGAGTGCCGCTTCATCTCGTGAGGCCTCTTGGCTTTGCTCTCGATGACCGCTACATCGCCCGCGCAGGTCTCGACTACTGGCCACATCTCGATGTGACAATTCACGACACTTGGGAAGAGTATCTTGCTGCGGCAAAGCCAAAGCGGCTTTTCTTCCTTTCGACTCACGGCGAGAAATCACTTTACGAATGCAGCTTTTCCGAAGGCGACGCACTTGTGTTCGGCAACGAATCGTCAGGGCTGCCAAAGGATTTTTACGACCGCTACAAAGAATCGCTTTTCAAGATACCAATGCCCGGAGAACACGCGCGAAGCATCAACCTTGCCAACGCCGTCTCCATCGCCGCATACGAGTGCTATAGGCAACTAACCCATTGCCACCTTGCAAACAGCATCTGCATGTGATACAATATGCACAGTTTAAATGAGCATATTGGAGTAAACAGATGAATGCCACAATGCTTGACTTCAGAAGGCGTATGCCCGAAATCCAAGGCGCAATCTCTCGGCGTGAGCGTGTCACCGTCTCTTCACACGGACGGCCATGGGCCGTAATGGTCGCATGGGAAGACGCAAAGCCGAATGCGCCGTCCGCAAGGGATTGCGCAGCTGCCGGAATGTGGGCAGACCGCGACGACCTTACGTCGCCGACCGATTATGTCCGCAATCTCCGTGCGAAGCGGAGGTTCGCATGATCTTCGACACCGACGTGATGATATGGGCTTTTCGCGGCAACGGAAAGGCACTTGATGCGATAGACGAGGCGACCACGCGCTCCATTTCCTCCGTCACATACATGGAACTTCTGCAAGGCGTCAGGAACAAGACGGAAATGCTTTCGATGAAGCGTTTCCTTTCAACACTTGGCTTCGCCACATTGCCTGTAACGGCAGAAATCTCAACTCGCGCTATTTCCATAATGGAGTCCTCGGCGCTCAAAAGCGACCTCGGCGTATGCGATGCGCTCATCTTCGCCACTGCTCTTGAAAACGGCGACACGCTTCTCAGCGGAAACGCAAAACACTTCAAAGAAGTCCCGCTGCTCGATGCGATGACATTCCGTGCATAGGAGAAACTAAACGATGAAAAAGAACCTTGGAAAGAAGAACTGGATGTTCCCGATGCCGGTGTTGATGATCGGCACATACGGGGAAGACGGAACGCCCGATGTGATGAACGCCGCTTGGGGCGGAATCACGCTCGAAGACGAGATAACGATTTGCATCGATACCTCGCACAAGACTTGGGAAAACATCGCCGCCCGCAAAGCATTTACAGTCGCTTTCGGCACTGCTGACAAGGTCGCGGCCTGCGACTACTTGGGGCTCGTCAGCGGCAACAAGACTCCCGACAAGGTCACGAAGAGCGGGCTTACAGTTACGAAGAGCAAATTCGTCGACGCGCCGATCATCAACGAACTGCCGCTCGTCCTTGAATGCGAGCTTGTCTCGATGAACGATGAAAACTGCAATGTCGTCGGGAAGATTGTCAATTGCGCGGTCGAGGAAGCCGCGCTTACCGACGGCAAGCCAGACGCCGCGAAGATGAAGCCAATCTGCTTCGACCCTTGCGCCCACGTCTATCGTATTATGAGCGATGCCGTCGCAACCGCATTCTCCGTAGGGAAGGAGTTAGCATGACAGACTTAACTGAAAAGACACTTGCAACCGAACGCAAGTACACAGGCAAGATCATCAGCGTCGACCTTCTCGACATCGAGCTGCCGGATGGTCGCAAGGCGAAACGCGAGGTGATACGCCACGGTAACGCCGTCGCCATCGTCGCACGCCGCCCCGACGGAAAGTTCGTGTTCGTGAAGCAATATCGCAAGGCAGCAGAAGAGGCACTGATCGAGGTAATCGCGGGCGGGCTGGAGCCGGGCGAAGACCCGATAGAGGGCGCGAGGCGCGAGACAGCCGAAGAGACCGGCTACGAGGTGACTTCTATCAAGTTCCTCACGACTATCATCTGCACTCCCGGCTACTGCGAGGAAAGAATACACCTCTACTTCGCTGAAATTTCCGACACCGCCCACGCGCAAGACCAGGATCCCGACGAGAATGTCTATCCGGTTGTCCTCTCTGAAGCCGAAGTCGAAGACGGAATCCGCAACGGCACCATCTTTGACTCAAAGACGCTCTCAGCATGGCTTTGCTGGAAGCTCTCGCGCTAATCTACGCTGCTCCGCGCGAGAACTCACATTGACTTTAATCAGCGTTTTGATATATTACGCATCACACAAGCCGCAGAAGCTGCGCGGCGAAGCGAAAACGAACAAAGGAAGACAAAAATGACAATGGAAGAAGCCCGCGCCTACTTCTCGGAAGACCGGTTCGCCACCGAGAACGGAATAACGCTCGACGAGTTGGACGGCGAACATGCCGTGACTTCGATGACGCTTTCGCCTCGCCACAGGAACGCCTTCGGCGGTGTCATGGGCGGCGCGATATTCACCCTTGCCGATTTCGCCTTCGCTGCACTCACGAACGACCGTGAAAAAGTCACGGTGGCCCAGCAAGTCTCGATAAGCTACCTCTCTGCGACAAAAGGAACGCGGCTCATAGCGACGGCCCGCTACAGGAAGGACGGCCGCAGTTCGTGCGTCGTGAACGTCGATGTCGCAGACGACACCGGGCGCGACATCGCGCAGTTCGTCGGCACTGGCTTCAAGCTGAAATAGGAGGCTGGTCAAGCACGGAAAGGCGCCGTGCCAAAGGTACTATGACCTCGTCGTCGCCACTCTTCCGACGAGGATGAGCAGCGTGTATATCTCAAGTCTGCCGGCAAGCATCGCAAAGGCGTAGACGCACTTCAGCGGCGCAGCAATCGCGCCAAAATTCTCGGTCGGGCCAAGCGAACCAAATGCCGGCCCGACATTACCGACCATGCTGAGCGCGGCGGTGAACGCCGTGAACACGTCGAGCCCCGTCAACGCCCCCGCGAAAGTCGTCGCCACGACGAGAATGAAATATGCGAAGATAAACGAGGCGACTACGGGAACCACTCCTTCGCGCCCAGACACTCCGTTAAGCTTGAGCGTGAATACCTGGTGCGGATGAACTATGCGCCTCATCTCGTTTCTAAGCAACTTCGCAAGGACAGTCCATCGGATCACCTTAATTCCGCCAGCCGTCGATCCAGAGCACCCGCCTACGAAGAAAAGGACAAAGATCACCATCTGTGCGGCAGGTCGCCACGAAGTGTAGTCGTCAGTCATGAAGCCAGTCGTAGACAGTATTGACGCTACCTGGAACGACACTGCGCGCAACGTGCCGCCAAAACCGGCTAGACCGCGCATCTGGACAACCGTCGCCACCAACACCGCAGCCACGACGACAAAGAGGAAGGTCCTGAGCTCCGAGTCGCGGCGCACCTCGGAATGTTTTCCCGTCAGCAACCTGTAGTATACCGCGAAGTTGACGGAGGCAAGAAGCATGAATACCGTGCA
>JAFYQC010000313.1 GCA_017547265.1 Kiritimatiellia bacterium
CTTGCGAAGGCGGCGGAAAGGGCGGCGTGAAAGAGGGCGAGGCGATGATGGCCAATAAAATAGCTGGTTTCGTGGGGTCTGTCCCCGCGGTGCCCGTTGTAACTGTGATAGGTAATTTGCTGCAGTTGGTGCGGTAAGTGAGGCGGGGGAGCGAAGGTCCGAGCGAGGGGATACGGCGTATTCGCCGAGGGTTCCCCGAGGAGGAGCCTTCGGACGCCGCCGAACGAAGGATTCTCTCCTCGCTTATTGGCGAGTGTTTGCGAGGGAGGAGATGCGATCTACATAGGTGGCGTAGATCTTCTCTGCGTCGAGCTCGGATAGAAGCGTGGCGAAGTCGGGCGTTGACGCTTGAGCCTTCTTCGCCGCTGTCATGAACGAACTTGGATCCTTCGCGTCATAGACTGCGCCTGCGCTATGTTTCTCGAGAATCGCGGCACATTCGCCGCGGAGCGATGTCACCATCCTGAGATTGTGCGCTGCATAGTCGCCGAGCTTGTATGGAAGCCCAACGAAAGTATTGTCGGAAAGCGGTATGATGCCAATCGACGCGCTGTCGAGAAGCTTGTCGAGTTCGTCACCGGAGAGATAGCCATGAAAGCGGATGCGCGGCGAATGTGCCGCGAGCGCACGCCACTCGGCTTCGCGCTCTCCAGCTCCTGCGATGTCGAGCGTCGCGTTTTCGTTTTCGAGAATCGCCTTTATTGCCGCCGAGAGATCGTAGCCGCGGCCGAAGTTCCCCGCATAGACGAATGAGAGCGGTTGCCGTTGCGTATTTGCGGCACGCGCTTTGCTCGTGTTTATGCCGTGATAGAAGCGTGCGTACTCACGCGCACCGTTTGCGCGCACGATATCGCCGTAGGCGTCGCATACGCCTGTCACGAGATCTGCGCCGCGATACGCGCGCTTGGCGGCGCGGCGAAGGGGAAGAAGCGCAAGTGCGGAGAGGAACTTTAGCGGCGCGGGGAAGAGACGCTCGAAAGTCTCTGGCCATGCGTCCATTACATCGACAACGATCTTCGCGCCGAATTCCTTTTTCATCGCAAGCGCGGAGTCTGCCGTCGACAGCGGAGGCATGGAGAGGATTATGACTTCGGGCTTTCCTGATCCCATCGCCTCGGTGCGGGCATCGGCAAGCCAGTTTGCGGCGTATGCGCGGTGGCTCGCGATCCTCTTGAACGATACGTTGCCTGAATAGGGCGGCGTCTTGACGAGCTTAAGACGGAAGGGCGCTTCAACTTTTGAAAGAGTGCGCGGCGTCTTCTTCGCGTGGGAGAAGTCGCTTGTCCACAATGTCACGTCGTGCCCCGCCTTTGCAAATGCCTCGGCCATGAGCCAGTACCGCTGCGGGCGAAAGCCCTCTGCGGGAAGGTTGTCGAAGGGGTTCTCTATCCAGACTGTCATCTGCGCGTATTATCCTAAAAAAGAACTAAGTTAGTCAAGGGGTCAGTAGTTAGGGGTCAGTGCAGAGGGGTCAGGGGTCAGTACAGAGGGGTCAGTCACTCTCCAACTCCAACTCTGAACTCCAACTACTGACTACTGACCCCTGACTACTGACCCCTAACCCCTGTTTTTGGTATAATACTCTCCAAGGAGTCAAAGATGAACGTCGTATCACTCGTAGGCAGGCCCAACACGGGCAAGAGCGCGCTTTTCAACCGTATCGCGAAGAAGCGCGTCGCCATCGTATTCGACCAGCCGGGCGTGACGCGCGACCGCGTGACGCGCGAGGTGGACGTCCTCGGGCGCAAGATAATGCTCGTCGACACCGGCGGCATAGCGTTTGATCGCAGCGTCACGAACGACCCTCTCGACGAGGAGACGAAGAGCCAGGCCGCGCTTGCGGTCGAGGACTCAGCCGTGTGCGTCGTCGTAGTGGATGCGCGCGCGGGCATCACGCCTCTTGATTCCGAAGTCATTCAGCGCGTCCGCAAGTCTGGCGTTCCGTGCGTCATAGCGGCGAACAAGTGCGACACTCCCGACGACGACTGGCGCGCTGCGGAGTTCGAGAGGTTCGGGCTTCCCGTGTTTGCGACGAGCGCGGAGCATGGCCGCGGCGTAGAAGCGCTCGTGAAGGATTTTATTTCGAAGCTTCCGCCTGTCGACCCAGAGGAAGAGTCCGGCAAGCGCCCGCTCAGGGTTGCGGTGGTAGGCCGCCCGAACGCCGGCAAGTCGTCGTACATCAACCGGCTCCTGAACGCGCCGCGCGTCATTGTCTCTGAAATCGCTGATACGACGCGTGATGCAGTTGAGGTTCCTTTCACGATCGGCACTGGTCCCGAGGCGCGGCGCTACATGTTCGTCGACACGGCGGGTATGAAGCCGCACACGAAGATGTCGAAGACTTCCGTCGACAATTTCTCACTCTTCCGTTCGGAGCAGGCAATTGAGGAGGCGGATGTAGTGATCCTCCTCCTCGACCCGGTGATGGGGCCGACGATGCAGGACAAGCGCATCGCGGGCAAGATCCTCGACGCGCACAGGGCGTGCGTCCTCATGCTCAACAAGTGGGATCTCGCGCTGGAGAAGGGGATAACGAGCGAGAAGAAGGCGGCTGAGGCAGTCCGCAAGATGATGCCGTTTTTGAACTTCGCGCCGATAGTCTTCTGCTCCAACAAGTCTGGCTACAACATCCGCCGCACCGTCGAAGCGATCGACCGCGCCGCCGCGTCGGCGAGCGAGAGGATTCCGACCGGGATGCTCAACAACTCCATCGTCAAGGCGACGAAGAAGACAGTCTCGCCGATGGTCAGGGGCAAGCGCCTCAAGATATACTACGGGCTCCAGGTGTCGACGAACCCGCAGACGATACGGCTTTTCGTTAACGACCCGAAGCTCGTCACTCCCGCGTACCTCAGCTACATCGAGAAGAACATCCGTGCGCGCTTCGGGCTCGAGGGCGCGCCGCTCAGGATCTTCCTCAAGGCGCGCACCCGCAAGACCGCTGCTACCGCCGGCCAGCCGGAGTGAGCCGACCTGCGTAAGGGTGTCGCTGCCCGATGGCGAGGCCTGCGCCCGACCTGCTCGCACCCCGCATAGCGCCCGCTTCGCGGCTCACTTCGTTCGGGGGATACCGACCCGCAGTTTGCGGGCAC
>JAFYQC010000314.1 GCA_017547265.1 Kiritimatiellia bacterium
CGCAGGTCGGTGAGCGGGTAGAAGTCGCCCGAGAAGAACGGACGCATCCGGTCGGCGGCCGTGAACACCTTCTTGAACCAGGCCGTCTGCTCCGGCGTGAAGTCGTTCTTCACGATGCCCGCGTTCCAGTCGCTCGGCGTGAATACGCTTCCGGCGCACACTGAGGAGAAGAAGCCGTAGTCGTCGAAGAATAGCGCGGGCGTAGTCTCGGATCCCTGGAACGGCTGGTATGCGAGCGTGTTGAGCGTCACGTTCTGCACGTCAAGGACCTGCAGCGGACCGTTGTGGTGGCAGATCGCGTAGTCAGTGCGGCAGTAGGAGTGTGAACGTGAGACGGCCTCGAAGTCAAGGCGACGACCGCCAGACGCGCAGTTCTCAACGACGAGGTGCGGGAAGCGCTCGCGCAGCGTGTCCCAGAACTTGTAGAGCCCCTCGACATATTTCGCCTCAGTGACGCCCTGGCGGTCGGGAGCGTCGTTCTCCTGCCAGAGCGGAAGCGTGTTCATGTTGAAGTCCTGGCGGTAGATGTCGAGCTTGTTCTCGCGAATGAGATTTGAGACCGTCTCCGTCACCCATTCGAGCGCGGCGGGATTGCCGAGGTTCACATTGAGCCGTTTCTTGTTGCGAATCTGCTCGTCCTTCGCAGGCAAAAGCCAGTCGCGATGTTCCTTGAAAACCGGCGGCGGCGGGTCGCTCACACAGCGCTCCGGCTCCACCCAGAGAAGCATCCGCATGCCAGCGGAGTGAGCCCAGTCAGACACCTTCGCGAGATTGCCGTCGGGATGGACCGTCGGGTTGAAGCGCCAGTCGCCCACGAAATTCTGCCACATGTTGCCGCAGTTGGAGATGAGGTCTGGCATGTGCGCAGGGCCATTCCAGCCGGCGTCCACCCAGAAGCAGTCGAACGGCATCTTGTTCGCCACCGACCAGTCGATTATCTTACGCATCATCGCGGGCGTCTTGTTGCCGCCTCCGGCGGTGATCGGAAGGATGGGCTTGATAAGACGGCCCTGCGCGTCGCGCGGGCATTTCTCGTCGAGCATAAAGCGGTGGATGAGCGTCTGCATCGCGAGCGGCGAGACGCCGGCCTTGCGCGTAAAGACAAGCACCGACGGCTGGCGCAGCGTCTCGCCTGGCAGCAGACGGAAATGCGTCTTCACCATTCCGGCGGAGAAGGAAAAGGCACCGTCCGCGAGCGCTGCGTCAGCACGCCATGCGCCGCTCCAACCGACTGCGATCTCGACACCGTCACCCTCTGGGAAATCGAGTCCAAGCCAGGGCATCCACTGCGCGGAAGAACGCCCTTCCTTGGCGACAAACGAATATTCGCCGACACCTTTTCCGCCGAATGTCACAGTGACCGGCTCGAAATCTTTCGCCCCGCCGGCTGTTCCGCGTAGCGCGCGCACAGTGGCGCCGCCTGCCGCGCGGGAGAGCGATATAGACCTGAAGTCGTCGACTATGTCAGTCGGCTCGCCGCCGACTGCGACAAGCTCCGGCAAGTATTCGCGCACGGGGAATTTCTTGTAGACAGTCTCAGTCGTGCGAAGCAACAACTTGCCGTCCGGCGAAGTCCATTCGTGTACAACCGTCTTGCGGACGTCGGTATCCTTGACTACTTTCTCGGTCGACTGAAGGTCGGAAAAAGCGGTGTCGCCATACTTAAACGCGTGCGGCAGTCCGGCGAAGGCCGCGACAGGCATGGCCGCGGCAAGAATGAAAAGACAATAGATGTGGTTCATGGCTCGACGTTGTTTGATTTCTGACGACATTATATCACACTCGCGGCAGATATGCCGCAACATTGTTCGCGTGGAAATGGTAAAATATTCGCATGACGATGGTGGAGCGAGCAAGGACCTGACGAAAGATCTGCAAAGAACGACACCATGAAACGCGGACTTGTACTTGAAGGCGGGGGATTGCGCGGGCTGTTTACGGCCGGCGTACTGGACGTCTTCATGGAACACGGCGTGAAGTTCGACGGAATCATCGGCGTCTCGGCAGGAGCATGCTTTGGCTGCAACTACAAGAGCGGGCAGGTCGGGCGCGTGATCCGCTACAACAAGCGCTTCGCGCACGATCCACGCTATTGCTCGTGGTCGTCGCTATTTAGGACGGGCGACCTTTTCAACGCCGACTTCTGCTACCGCGAGCTTCCGATGGAGCTCGACGTCTTCGACGCCGCGGCGTATGCTGCAAATCCGATGGAATTCCATATAGTAGCCACGGACTGCGCGACTGGCAAGCCGGAATACAGGCGGCTAGACAAGGCCGATGCAAGGGCGTTCGAGTGGATACGCGCTTCGGCCTCGATGCCAGTCGTCTCGCGGCCTGTCGCAATAGACGGCCGCGAGTATCTCGACGGCGGACTTTCCGACGGGATTCCCCTTCGCTACTTCGAGTCGCTTGGATACGACTTCAACATCGTCATCACGACGCGCCCGCACGGCTACAGGAAGTTCCCTTCGTGGAAGCACCGCCTTGCAAAGCCGTTTCTCCGCCGCTATCCAGCCGTCTACAAGGCGCTCAAGACGCGACACGAATGGTACAACGAGACGCTCAAGTACATCGACTCTCGCGTTGCCGACGGCGTGGCAATCCTGATTGCGCCCGACGCATCGCTTGACATATCGCGCGTCTGCCACAACCCAGACCAGATGCAGCGCGCCTACGAAATCGGCC
>JAFYQC010000315.1 GCA_017547265.1 Kiritimatiellia bacterium
GCCGCGAGTATCTCGACGGCGGACTTTCCGACGGGATTCCCCTTCGCTACTTCGAGTCGCTTGGATACCACATCAACATCGTCATCACGACGCGCCCGCACGGCTACAGGAAGTTCCCCTCGTGGAAACACCGCCTTGCAAAGCCGTTTCTCCGCCGCTATCCAGCAGTCTACAAGGCGCTCAAGACGCGGCACGAATGGTACAATGAGACGCTGAAGTATATCGACTCGCGCGTTGCCAACGGCGCGGCGATTCTGATTGCGCCCGATGCATCGCTCGACATATCGCGCGTCTGCCACGACCCAGACCAGATGCAGCGCGCCTACGAAATCGGCCGCAAAAAGGCCGAAGCCATAGTAAGCGACAACCATTTCATTAAAGGATGACACCTATGCTCACTCGTCGAACATTTGTAAAGAAGGCGTCGTTTGCGGCGGGAGCTGCAGCAGTGTCAGGTGTCGTCGGATGCTTTGACGAAAAAACACACAAGGAGAAAACCATGGACATGAAGTTCAGCGAACTCATCGAGGCGCGCCGCAGCGTGCGGAAGTACGCCAAGTCGGAGATATCCACAGACGAGATGACAAAGATCGTCGAAGAAGCGCTCAACGCCCCAAGCTGGAAAAATACCGAAACGACTCGGTACTACGCAGCGATAGGCGACGACGCCAAGGCGAAGCTGTGGAGCGACGCCCTTCCGGGGTTCAACGCAGCAAGCTCCGAGAACGCCGCCGCACTTGTCGCCGTCACTTTCGTTCCCGGCGAAAGCGGCTACATGGGTGACACGCCTGCGAACGAACTTGGCGAGATGTGGGGCGCGTACGACTGCGGCCTTGCGTCCTCCTACTTCGTCCTCGTGGCGAAGAACCACGGCTGGGACACGCTCATCATGGGCATACGCGACACGGCAAAAGTGAAGTCGACACTCGGCATTCCAGAGAAAGAAATACTGACGTCCGTCATCGCGGTCGGAAAGTCCGCCCAGCCTTATTTCAAGAATCCCCGCAAGCCCGTCACCGAAGTGCTGAAGGTGGTGTAGGAGCCATGAAGATGAGAGTTGTAGCTGTCCTTTTCGCGGCGCTGCTCGCGGGATGCGCGAGTCTAAATACACCGCGCGACGGATTTGTTACGCTCGCAGAAGCTGTGCCAGACGTGATCTTGGAGATCAGATACTACTCGACCTACAACTTCGTGGGCGAACGGATCGACGGATACGAGCAGCCGTGCGCGCTTCTTTCGAAGGAGGCGGCAAAGGCGCTGAAGGCGGCGAGCGACGACTGCGTCAAACGCGGCTATCGGCTCAAGATATACGACGCCTACCGTCCGCAGCGGGCAGTCGCTCACTTCGTGCGGTGGGCGGCTGATGTCGACGATGTGCGGATGAAAGCGCCCTTCTATCCGAACCTCGACAAGTCCGTCCTTTTCAAGCAGGGCTACATCGCCGAACGCTCGGGCCACAGCCGCGGCAGCACGGTCGATCTCACGCTCTTCGATATGACGACCGGCAAGGAAGTCGACATGGGCGGAACCTTCGACTGGTTCGGAGAGGAGTCGCATCCCGACTACCGCGGCATATCTGCCGCGCAGTTCAAGAACCGCATGCTCCTTAGGGAGATCATGGTCGCCCACGGCTTCAAGCCGCTCGCAGAGGAGTGGTGGCACTTCATGCTGGCAAACGAGCCCTATCCCGACACCTACTTCGACTTCCCCGTCCGCGAATAACGTACCGTTGACAAGTAGTATTAAAATATCCTATAGTACCTTTCGAACACATGGGTATAATAGTGGATTGGTGGACACGTAATGACGCAAGAAGCAAGGAAATAAACAACATGGCATTACAAAAAGAACAGCGGCTGGCAGTCCTTATCGACGCGGACAATGCGTCAAAAGGTAACCTAAAGGCAATTATGGACGAAGTCGCGAAGTACGGCGTGCCAACGATAAAGCACGCGTACGGCGACTGGGCGAAGCTGGCCGGATGGAAGGACGTCCTTCTGGAAATCGGCGCAGTCCCAGTCCAGCAATACGCCTACACGACGGGCAAGAATGCAACTGATGCAGCGCTTATAATCGAAGCTATGGACATTCTCCACGCCGACAACGTGGAGGGGTTCGTCATTGTGTCCAGCGACAGCGACTTCACCCCGCTTGCGTTGCGTTTGCGCGAATCCGGCAAGAAGGTTTACGGCATCGGAGAGAAGAAGACGCCGAAACCGTTTATCACCGCCTGCGACAAATTCATCTACGTCGAGATTCTTGCGGACGTCCAGCCCGAGGAGAAACCGGATGGCAAGGCGTTGATGCCTCCGCAAGCACAACAGCAGCAGAAAAAACCTGTGTCTCCCAAAACAGTTAGGTTCCTTGCGCAATGCATCCTGGAGTCTTCCGGTGAGAGTGGGCAAAGCCAGCTCTCGGCACTGGGATCCATGATCAGCAAGAAGAAGCCTGACTTTGATAGCCGCAACTACGGCTATTCGCAGCTCTCAAAAATGCTTCGGGCCATCCCGCGCTTCGAAGTCGGCGGCGCCGGGGCTCACGTCTGGGTTAAGGACAAAGAGGCGAAATAGGGATGGTCGCTTATGACGTTTAAGGACAAAATCGTTGTCATAACTGGTGGGGCGCAAGGCATCGGGAGGTGCTGTGCCGAATGTTTTGAGAGCGAGGGCGCGACAGTTCACGTGATTGACGTCAAGGACGGACCGTGGTTTGTTGGCGATCTTTCCGACAAGGCCACCCTCGAAAGATTTGCCGCGGACGTGATTGCGAAGAGCGGGCATGTCGATGTTCTCGTCAACAATGCGATGCCGCTTTTCAAGGGCATCGACGAATGTACTTATGAAGAGTTCACATACGCACAGGCAGTTGGAGTCATAGCCCCCTTCTATCTCGCAAAACTCTTCAAGGAGCATTTCTCTCAAGGAGCGTCCATAATCAACATCTCTTCTTCGCGCGACCGTATGAGCCAGCCGCAGTCGGAGAGCTATACTGCCGCCAAGGGCGGGATTGCCGCGCTCACCCATGCGCTTGCCGCGAGCTTTGCCGGACGCATCCGCGTCAACTCGATTTCCCCAGGGTGGATTGATACAACATGTAAGACTTACGACGGCCCCGACGCTTCGCAGCACTTCGCCGGACGCGTTGGTAACCCGATGGACATCGCGAACATGGTGCTATATCTCGCTTCCGACAAGGCAGGCTTCATCACTGGCGAGAACATCTGCATTGATGGCGGCATGACACGCAATATGATCTATCACAACGACTTCGGCTGGCGGCTGGAAAATTGATTTTAGCCACAAAGAACAGGAGAGGCAGGAGAGGCAAGATAAGTTATGAAAACCGATTTTGAAAAGTTCAGGAAATGGCACCGCTGTCAGGTGGCGTGGGCGATGGTACTTCTGGTCTTGTCTGTTGCAGCTCTCGGTTTGTCTAATTTTCGCAATTCGGGCAACAACATCTCTTGGATCGTTTGCATTGTTGCACTTATTGTGGCATGCGTGTGTTTGAAAACATTTAGCTATTCTCGTTGCCCGCATTGCGGGAAATCTGTCATGTCAAAATGGAATGGCCGCGACGCCGCAGGCCGCAATTGTGCCAAGCGAATTGAGAAACACCTGCCGATTCTTTGCTATAATTGCGGCCAAGAGATTGATACAAATTAAACATCCGGTGACAGCAGAAAATATCTGAAATAACAACATAGCCAGCACGAGTCGCTAAAAATGACCATACTTGCATTGATATTCGCAGCCAACACACAACAGGTTGACATAATAGGGCCAATCATAAAGATGCTTGTGCCGTTTTTGATTCTTGGCGCCATCATAAAGGTTGCAATTCTGTTCATACCCAAAAGGAAACGACATCATCAGCACCAGAATACATCCAACCAATCCAAGACTATTCGAAACCAGAATCTCATTCCTTGCCCTGACTGCGATGGTTTGATTTCTCACAAAGCTCGTGTTTGCCCGCATTGCGGAGCACCTGTTGACGCCAATTACGCTAAAGAAATCGAAGACAAGAGAAATAAGGAGCGAAGAACTGAAAGAGTGGTAAACTTTTTGGCAAGAATGATAATGACAGGACTTGTCGGATTGTTTATCATTATCTGCGCCATTGCTTTTGGATCTGGCAAGGGCATGTTTATCTGGGTTTGTATTGGCTTGGTGTTGATTGCATTGTCGGTTACACGAATTTATCTCTTCTTCAATAAGGGCAAAATGGGCGAACTGCTGGTAATGACACGACTTCGGAAGGGATTGCCAGTGGACGAATATGACATATTGAACAACATATATCTGCCGATCGGCGGAGGCGCAACTACGCAAATTGACCATGTAGTTATATCTTGCTTCGGTGTGTTTGTTGTCGAAACAAAGAATTACTCAGGCTGGATTTTTGCTGATGCATCATCAAAGGTTTGGACGCAGACCATCTATCACGCCAAAAACACATTTCAGAACCCCATTCGCCAGAACTACCGCCATGTTTGTGCGATCGCTGACAATCTTGGGCTCCCCAAGGAATACATTCGTGGGGTTGTTGCGTTTACTGGTAATTGTGAGTTCAAGACGCCCATTCCGGATGGAGTTGTCTATTCTCGTAAGCTTGCCGACTATATTAAATCCTTTGCCTCTCCTATATTGAAGGAGCAAGAAAAAGCAGAAATACTATTGGCCTTGCGTGAATGGGATGCATCTGTAACGCCACAACAACGAGCATCACATGTTGACAATCTTCGGCAGAGCCATAACTGATTACTAAAACACACGAAATGCCACAGCAGAACGAAAATAAAAGTAGCGAGAGATCGCGGAGCAACAAATGAACTTCAGATACGGCAAGAAGGAGATGGAGTATCTCAAGTCGCGGGATAGGCGGCTGGAGGAGGTGATCGACCAGATCGGGCGCATCCGCTGGACGGTCGAGCCAGACCTTTTTTCGGCAATCGTCCAGAACATCGTTTCGCAGCAGATCTCCGGCAGCGCGGCCGCCTCGATTCTCGCACGGATCGTGGAACGGCTTGGGGAGATTAC
>JAFYQC010000316.1 GCA_017547265.1 Kiritimatiellia bacterium
ACGCCGCACTCCTGCTGTCCGGTGACCTGCGCGACCTCGTCCTTGAAGTGGCGGAGCGTCTGCACCTTGCCGTCCCAGATCTGCTGGCGGTTGCGGAGGATGCGGTACTTCTCCTTTGCGATGAGAGAACCGTCGAGCATCTGGGAGCCGGCGATCTTGCCGAGCTTGCCGATGTCGTAGATCGCCTTGATCTCCGCATGGCCCTTGACGACTTCCCTGTACTCTGGCGGGAGAAGGTCGAGCATCGAGTTCTTGACGTGGTCGATCAGCTCGTAGATGATGCGGAAGGAGTTGATCCTGACGCCGTCGTGGCGAGCCTGCTGCTGGACGCCGGAGTCGTTGGAGATGTCGAAGCCGACGATGATCGCCTTGCCTGCCGCAGCGGACTTGACGTCCGTGAGCGACACGTTGCCGGTACCAGTGCCGATGACGTTGAGCCCCACCTTCTCGGACTTGATCTCCTGAAGAGCAGCGACAACCGCCTCGAGCGTGCCCTGGTTCTCGGACTTGACGATGACGTTGAGCTCGCGCTTGCCCTCGGCCGCCATGCGGCGCATGAGCGCGTCGAGCGTCGTCGCCTTGGCGGACGAAAGCTCCTGCTCCTTGCGCTCCTGCGCGGTCTGCTCGGCAAGAGTCCTTGCGCGCTTCTCGTCGAGCATGACGCGGAACTCCGCGCCAGCATCGGGAACGCCGGAAAGACCGGTGCACTTGACTGGCATCGCAGGCGGCGCTTCCTTGATGCGGCGACCGTGGTCGTCGATAAGAGCGCGAACCTTGCCGAAATGCTCGCCGATGAGAATCGCGTCGCCGACCTTGAGCGTACCGCCGGTGACGAGGAGAGTCGCGCAAGGACCAAGGCCCTGCTGGAGCTCCGCCTCGATGACGTAGCCGTTCGCGCGGCGGTTCGGGTTCGCCTGAAGCTCAAGCACCTCGGCCTGGACGAGAATGTTCTCGAGAAGAGCGTCGACGCCTTCGCCGGTAACGCCGGAGACAGGGCAGCAGATGATGTCGCCGCCCCAGTCTTCTGGAGTGAGGCCGCGCTTCTGGAGCTGCTGCTTGACGCGGTCGACGTTGGCCGTCGGCTTGTCGCACTTCGTGACTGCGACCATGATCTGGACGCCCGTCTGGCGCGCGACCTTGATGCACTCCTCGGTCTGCGGCATGATGCCGTCGTCCGCCGCGATGATGAGCACCGCGATGTCGGTGAGCTGTGCGCCGCGAGCGCGCATCGCGCTGAACGCAGCGTGGCCGGGCGTGTCGAGGAATGTGATCTTCTTGCCGGCGATCTCGACCTGGTAGGCGCTGATCTGCTGGGTTATGCCGCCCGCCTCGCCGGCGGCGACATGCTCCTTGCGGATCCAGTCCATGAGCGTCGTCTTGCCGTGGTCGACATGGCCAAGGAACGTGACGACCGGAGCGCGGGGCTTCAGCGTCTCGGGCGGATCCTCCGGGATGAGATCGTCCGCGTCGATCGCCTTGAGAACGGGCTTCGCCGCGGACTTGTCGCGCGCATGCTCGATCGTAACCTTGAAACCGTACTTCTCGGCGACCTTCGTCGCCACGTCGGGTTCGACGCGCTGGTTGATGGAAGCGAGAATCTTGAGCCCCATCAAGTCGGCGATAAGGCGGTTCGGCTTGATGTTGAGCTTCGCGGCGAGATCCTTGACGATAACGGCGCCGCGAATCGAAATCTCCTTCGACTCCTCGTCGACGGAAATGCGGCTGCCCTGCTGGGGAACGACCTGCGCGACGCGCGGCACTCCGCCGCGCTGCTTCTCGAACGCCTTCTGGGCGTCGCGGCCCTTCTTGCCTTTGCGGCCGCGCTCGTCCTCGTAATCGTCGATCTTGGGCGACTTCGGTGGCTTCGGATTTGCGGGAGCCGCGACGGAAATGGATATAGTCGCATGCGTCGGAGCCGCGTGCTGCAGGGGCTTGAACCCCGACGAAGCCGTGAGGCCGGTCTTTGCCGCGCTCACAGGCGCGACTGGCTTCGGCTTCACGCCGGGAGCCATGCGTATGACGGGCTTTGCAGGAGCGGCGGGCGCTTCCTTCTCGGGAGCCGCCGAAGGCGCGGGCTTCGCGGGAGCGGCTGGCGCCGGCTCGACGCTTGCAACAGGCATTGGCCGCCCTTCAGCGGCCGCCTTCGCTATTTCAAGGTGCCTTTGAAGCTTCGCCCTCTGCTCCGCGAAGAACTTGGCGTTCAGCTCGGCCGCGAGGTTGCGCTTTTCGGCGCGCTTAGCAACACGGCTCGCGCCGGCGTCCTTTGAAACAGCGGCCTTGAGCGCAGCCGCTTCGCCGTCGTCGACGGAGCTAATCGCGCTCGTGGCCTCAATTCCGGCGGCCGAGGCCGCCTTGAGAACCTCGACGCTCGTCACGCCGGATTCTCTAGCTATCTCGTAAATTCTCATGCGTCAATAGCCTCCTCGCCCTCATCTCCGCCGGCCATGAGCTTGGCGACGGCCTGTGCCGCCGCATAGATGCCCTTGGCCGTGACTTCGTCGAGGCCAGTCGCCGCGATGAAGCTCGCTTCGTCCTCGCCGACGATTCCGTCGACCGAGAGGAAGCCGGCGTCTGCCATCTGGGTGGCGACTGCCGTCGAGACGGAGAACGTCTCGGCGAGCTCCTTGATTGCCGCCGCCTTCTGGTCTTCAAAGGATGCAGTTGCCATCGACTTGCGGATCTCGACATGCCAGCCGGTGAGCTTCGTAGTGAGTCTGACGTTCTGGCCCCTCTTGCCGATAGCGAGCGAATACTGATCTGCCGCCGCGACGACATGAACCGTGTTGGGAAGCACCGGATCAACCTCAATCGACTCAAGTTTCGCGGGCGCGAGCGCCTGGGCAACGTACTGGCGGATGTCGTCGTTCCAGCGGACGATGTCGATCTTCTCGCCGGAGAGCTCGTTGACGATTGCCCTCACGCGGCTACCGCGCTGGCCGACGCACGCACCGACGGGGTCAACGTTCTCGTTGGAAGTCCTGACCGCGAGTTTGGCGCGGTAGCCAGGATCGCGGCTCACGCCCATAATTTCGACGATGCCGTCGGCGATTTCGCTGACCTCGAGGCGGAAGAGCGCCTCAACGAACTTGCCGCTCGCGCGGGAAAGAATGACGCTCGGACCCTTCGCGCTCTTGTCGTCGGAGGAAACAACACGGAGGATGATCGCACGGATGGGGTCACCTACCTGGAAGTCTTCGGTCGGGATGCGTTCCTTGCCAGGGAGGATCATCTCGGTCTTGCCGACGGTGACATAGATGTCGCGATGTGCGACTGCGGAAACGGTGCCGGAGACGATGTCGCCTACGCGATCCTTGTATTCGGAGAATGTGTTGGTGCGCTCGGCTTCGCGGATCTTCTGCATAATCATCTGCCGCGAAGTCTGCGCCGCGATGCGGCCGAGGCGCGATGCAGGCATCTCAATTTCGATCGTCTCGCCCTCTGCGACTGGCTTTCCGTGGTTGGCGCGGACGGCTCTGGCAATAGAGATGAAGCCAGGACCCGTATCCTCGTCGGAAGCCACTAATGTGTCAAACACATGCAAGGAGAGGTCTTTCCTGTCGATTACGACACGGAGATCGTTGGTGACGTCGCGGTTTTTCTTCGCCGCCTGGCTGATTGCCTGCTCAATCGCCGTCAGGACGATTTCACGGCTTACGCCGCGCTCGCTTTCAATATGCTGGACAACCGCCAGCAGCTGATTGTTCATCGCCATTTCCACTCTCCTTATTTTTGTCAAAAATCAAAACATACCCTACGGTACGGCCCATCCGAGCCGCCGAAAAGTTGATGTAGTATAGCAAATAGAGCCCTGTGCGGTCAACCCGCCAATTAGGGCCGCGCCTCGTTCTTTGACTCGGGCTTCTCCTCGGCCTTGGGCTCTTCCTGCGCCGGTTTGGCCTCTTCCTTTTCGGATTTGGCCTCTTCCTTCGGCTCTTCCTTTACTTCTTCCTTCTTCTCCTGCGGCGGAGGTTTCGGAAGAAGCTTGTCGACGGAATACTCCGGGACGATGTAGACCCATTCGGAGTTGTCGAGCTTGAAGTAGCGGTCGCTGCCGTCCTTCACCTTGTTGCCGATTGTGGCGACGCGGTTCGTGTCGCCGGCGATCGTCACCTTGGCGACTACGCCAGTCGCAAAACCGAGATCTTCCTCGGAAACGCCCTCCGCGATGTCGTTGAACGAAATCCATGGAGTGTCGACGATCTTCGTATCGACCCACGCCTTGCCGTCTGAACCGAAGGCATCGAGCGAATCGGAGACGAGCACCGTCTCGCCCGCAAAGGTCGCGTAGCGCCCGTGACCCCACTTTGCGTGCTTCTCGCCGAGCTGGAGCGCGGCAAGCTCCTTGCCGGAGGCGTCCTTGAGCGTAAGCGCGTCAGTCGACTCAAGCTTCTTGCCGCGCGCGACCTGGCCAACCTTGAGCTCGGTGAGCTTTAGGAGGTTCTCGGTCAGTTTCGCGTGGTCAGCGGGATAGTTGTGGTAGGTCTCGACGACCCAGCCCTTGTCGCTCGACGCGAGCTTGAGCTTGTCGCCAAGCTCGACGCGCGCGACTTCGGACATCTCGAGCTTCGGGAATATCGCCTTGCCGTTCAGCTTCGCCCCAGACGGCTTGGAGCCCGACGAGAGGCACCATGCCGCGCCGCCAAGGACTGCGGCGGCTCCTACGAGGACGACCAGATTCTTCGTTGTCATTTCAGATTCTCCTTATATTACGCGTGCCTGCGGCGCAGATAGCCGCGCAGAAGCCCGAACAGCACGACGAGCACGGGGACGAGCGCGATGTTCACGATCTTGAGCCGGAGCCCCAGCGAGTCGATGTCGGCCGTAAGCTCCTTGCGGACGTTCTTCAGCTGCTTTCTCGTGTCGGCCTGGGCCTTCCTGAGCTTGACGATCTCGTCCTGCTGCTCCTTCGAGAGGATGAAGCGCTCGCCGCCCTTCTTCTCGCGCTGGAGCGCGGAAAGGCGCTGCTGCGTCTTCTGGAGTTCCTCCTGGAACGCGGCCTCGCGCGCCTGCCACTTCTTCGTCGCCTCGGCCTCGAGCTCGTTCACGACGGTGAACGGACGGTCCGACGCGCCACGCGAGCGGACGCCGATCAGCTCCTCGCGCCCGGCGAACTGCTCGATGACGTTCGAGAAGAGCGTAAGGTTCTCGTTGATGAGCTGCGGTATCGACCCGAAGGGCGTGCGCATCATCCTGACGCAGAAGTCGTCTGCGAGGAAATCGGAGTCCGCGAAGAGCATGACGTTGCCCTTCCCCTCGGCGAGCGCCTTCGAGACGTCGTTCGTCCCGTCAGGGCCCTTCGGGAACGCCGTCTTGAACGTCCCAGAAAGACGTGCGGCGACGACGCGCGACTGCCCGTCTGGAACCATGTCCTTCATGCCGCCATACTGCAGGGCCATCTTGTCAGCCGCGCAGGAGTTGTCCTTCGATGTCGTAATGACCGGCGCGAACGAAAGGTCCATGTCCTTCTTCTCGAACGAGAACGCGCCCGCGAACGGAAACATCACGTTCGTGAGCTCCGCGACGAGGAGATCGCCCTTGTCCATGTTGGGCTTGCCGAGCGAAAGGAACGCCGGATTCGACTCTGCGCCGCCCTGCCCGTTGCTGAGCTTCGTCGCCGCCTCGAGGTCGCAGGCAATCTTCCCTTCCTCAAACTTGACGCCC
>JAFYQC010000317.1 GCA_017547265.1 Kiritimatiellia bacterium
AAGGAGAGAATCACGATCTTCTGCAGGGTCGTCACAAGCGGCGCGAACGGGACGACCTTCAGCGCATGAAGGACGAGGGCAAGTCCCATCGCGGCAATCGGCAGGACTAGCGCGATTGTCCATGCGCGGCGAATGTGCCGCGCCGGCTCCTCCCTGCGCCACGCGAAGAGCATCATTCCCCCGCCGATGGCCGCAAGCCAGCAGCCGATGTCGTGAAGAAGCTGGCTAACGTCCTCCGGCACGAGCGCAATCCATAAAAGCCCTGCGACATTGAGCGCCAAGCCCCACGGGGAAAGCCCTGCACGGCAAGCGGCGGACACTACGGCAAGCACGGAGAAGAACATCCCCGCCACGAACAGGTAATGGCTCCACGGCCATTCGACAAGCCGCACCTCGGTGCGACCGAGTGCGCTCAGCATCCGGATAAGGGGATTGTAACCACCGGGGAAGGTGTGCATTGCGAGGACAAACGAGAGCGCAGCCGCCGCGCCAAGAAACGCGGTTGCCAAAAACGAACATCTGCGCGTGTTCATAGGCAGAATTATATCATATTTCCCCAACATGCAATCGCCATTCACCAGCGACCCCTCCCGCCCCGCGCTTCTCCGGCAGTGACGGCATCAGGCAGCACTACACGCTACAGCCATCCCCCGCCCCACCTCAAAAAAAACATCAGCGGCGATACCTCTCGATACCGCCGCTGGACTCGCCGCCTTGTCTAAGCACGGCAATCGCGCTTCTCCGGCGGCAGTCATGGGGTGTTGAACATGTCACCTGCCGAGAAGCTCTCCAAGTCGAAGTACAAAAGCCTCGTGTCTGATCCTTCATCATCCTTGGAAAGCGGAACAAAGCCTTGTTTAAAGTAAAAATCCAACGCTCCTGCGTAGGCATCTACCGTGATGAATCGACACCCCGCCTTGCTTTCCTTCTTGTATGAAGCGATAATCATGTTGACGAGCATCGTGCCGACACCCTCGCCACGATAGCGACTATCAGTCGCAAGACGACAGATTTTCAACGCTGGATAACTCTTGAACATCTTGCCCTGAGCGAAAAACTGCTTACGAAACCTGTTGTATGCAGAATTGCTTGGAAAGTCCGTCAATGATATCCGATCATGGGCTAAGCTGAAATAACCTATAACATCTCCACTTACGCGATTCTCAAAAACATAGCTGGTGGCAAGACGTACACGATAGTATAACGGTGCATCCGTTAGAATGAAGTCATTGAGATCGTCGTCCCCGCAGTCAAACTGCGTCACCACATCGTCCGCACCAAGTCGGCGCAGCTGGGTATTTTCCAAGTCCATCGGTTCAGAAGGAGCAATTGACGCATTTCTTGCGCATGAGTTCATAGTCACGCATGATTCGTGCCATGCGCTCCTCAGAAAGCGGCTTGGGATGCAGCATACGCACCTCAAACTGCCTTGCTTCCTCCCCAAAGAGAATGGGCGTTTCTTTTACTGGTTTTGCCATGTTCCACCTCGCTTTCGTTCAAGGGTACAACGTCCCCTTCAGAAAACACGTGTATCTTACCAAAAATCTGCTCCTAAAGTCAAACGGACGCGCGAGCTTACTGGGCGGCAAATTTGACGCGCCCTCCTTTATTTGGTTGAGGTTGAATTGTTTTTGAGTATCGGTTGGAGTTGTCGAATCAGAAATGTGGGATGGTTGTGTCGAAATCGTTCTTGGATTCGACACGAAGGATGGTTGAGTCGTGGATGTTTGCCAAGCGCGGAATCGTCCGTCTGGCGGCTGAAGGACGGTTGTGGATGGGTTGAGGTTCCCGAGGGTTGGTGCGGGGTTGGAAAGCGGTTGCTGGATGGTTGGGGAAATGGTTGGGGATAAGGTTGTGGTTGAGTGGCGGTTGGTTGCGTCCGTATCGGAGTTGGAAAGCGGTTGTATAGTGGTTGAATTAGCGTTGAGGGTTCCGAAAGGCGGGCGGATGTCCGTCCGTGGGCGGCGCAAGGGCGCGTTGCCCCGCGCTACGCGACTCTAAAACGCGAGGCAAATGAACTTCCACCCGCGTACGGTGGTATTTTGGTATAATATCGCAGCATGATGACACAGACTCTGGGTCATCTTTTCAGAGCGCAGCGCGCTTTATCTCCTTGAGCGTCGTGCGCCCGTCATAAAGCGCCTTTCCGACTATCGCGGCACGCAGGTTCGGACGCTCGAGCGCCTTGAGGTTCTCGATGTCGAACGGAGAACTTACGCCGCCAGAGGCCGTTATCTGGCATGTCGGCGCGGCATCGCAAATCGCCGCCATCTGAGTGAGATTCGGCCCGCCGAGCATGCCGTCCGTCGCGGTGTCGGTGTAGATTATCGTCTTAACGCCGGCCTTGGCGACGGCGGCGGCGAGCTCGGTCGCCTTGACCTTCGTCGTCTCGACCCAGCCCTTCGTCTGGACAAAGCCATCACGCGCATCTATGCCTACGGCAATCTTGTCGCCGTAGAGTTCGATCGCCTCGGAAAGAAACGCGGGGTCTTCGAGTGCGGCGCTCCCGATTATCGCGCGCGTCGCACCCGCCTCGAGGACAGCGCGAAGCGACTCGGGGTCGCGAAGGCCGCCGCCGACTTCGACGGGGCCGCCAAACGCCTCGATTATGCGGGCTATAGTCTCGGCATGCTTCGGCGTACCGGCGAAAGCGCCGTCAAGGTCGACGACGTGAAGTTCTTCGCCGCCCTGCTCGCGCCAATCCTTCGCCTGCGCCGCCGGATCGTCGCCATAGACAGTGACGTCGTCGGCACGGCCCTGCCTGAGCCGCACGCATTTGCCGTCCTTGAGATCGATTGCGGGGAGTATTACCATGTCAGATGACTCCCTTCGACGAAGGAACGCCCTTCTCGTTAGGGTCGACGGCCTTTGCCTGGCGCAGCGCACGGGCAAAGCTCTTGAAAAGCCCCTCGCAAACGTGGTGCGCCTCGTCGCCGTAGATCTGGCGAAGGTGGATGTTCGAGCGGCTTTCGACGGAAACTGCGCGGAAGAACTCCTCGACGAGCTTCACCTCGAAGTCCTTGACGAACATGTGCTTCATCGCGCACTGCATGACGAGGAACGGACGGCCGCCGAGGTCGAGCGAAGTCTCGCACAGCGCCTCGTCCATCGGAATCGACGCGAAGCCGTAGCGGACGATTCCCTTCCTGTCGCCGAGCGCCTGATCGAGCGCCTTGCCGAGAACGAGCCCGACGTCCTCCACCGTGTGGTGGTAGTCGACCTTGAGATCGCCGTCCGCCTTTACAGTGAGGTCGATAAGCGCATGCTTCTTTAGAAGCTCGAGCATGTGGTCGAAAAACCCGATGCCTGTCGATATCTCACCCTCACCCGAACCGTCGAGGTTCAGTTCAAGGGCAATCTTCGTTTCCTTAGTGTCGCGCGATATTTTGGCCGTTCTCATGGTAATATTATATCAAATAAATCCGGCGTTCTGAAGGGTCTCCTCTGTAAGACCCGGAGCCTTCGCCTGCTTTGCAACGTACTTGCCGACGATGTCGCCTTCGAGGTTGACAGAATCGCCAACCTTCTTTGATCCAAGTGTCGTCTGCTTTGCAGTCGTCGGAATGAGGTCGACGGAAAGCCAGTCGTCGCCTAACCCAGAAATCGTGAGCGACACGCCATCGATCGCGATCGAGCCCTTTAGAACCGATTGCGACGCGAGAACGCGGCCGCATCTGACCTTGAGCTGGAAGTCGCGACCCTTCGGCGTCTTCGCGGCAATTGTGCCGCGGCAATCGACATGTCCCTGGACAATATGCCCGCCCATCGCGTCGCCCGCGCGAAGTGCGCGCTCCAAGTTCACCTTCGCGCCAGGAATAAGTTCTGAAAGCCCAGTCCGCGACTCGGTCTCGCGAAGGACATCGGCAGTAAAGCGCGAACCGTCGCACTTGACGACCGTAAGGCACACTCCGTTCACTGCGACCGACTCGCCCTCCTCAAGCGGCTTCGCCCAATCCTCGTCCGCGGCGATTTCGAGGACAAGCCCCGCCCCACGCGAGACGCGCTTGACGGTGCCGATTCGCTGGATAAGCCCCGTAAACATCACTTCTTCTCCTCGGACTGCCCACCCCACTCCTTGCACGGAAGGTAACGGATGGACGCGGCTTCATCGGCCGTAAGGCGCTCGTCGCCGCCGGGACCTGGCTTGAAGGAATCGAGCAATGGCCCGACTTCCACGTCACGGACAGGAACGAGGAAGCGCTCATCGGCGCCGCTTCCAACGATCTTGCCGCCTTCTGCGACGACGAGACGGCGCGTCAGCTTCTCGCACGCGGCAAGGAGCCCGTCATAAGTGTAGTCGGTGAACTCCCACTTCTTGGCGCGGTCGAGCTTGCCGACATACTGCTCGCCAAACGCCTTCGCGCCGATCTGCACGCCGAGGACGCCAAGCGCGGTTGAAGGATTGCAGTCGGAATCGTACCCGCCGCATGTAGATATCTTCATCGTCTTCTCGATGTCACCATCGCCCCAGAGGTAGCCGAGCAGCACCATCGCGCCGTTGACCTTCACATCGATGGCTGCGTAGCTAACCTTGCCCATGTTCGGACCCTTGTCGCGACCGTAGGCGTCGACGGCGAGCTTCCACGCCTTGCGCCAGTCCTTTGGGTCGGCGGCGTACCACGCGAGCATGTTGCGCACCATCTTTGCGTAGCCCGATTCTGCGGGGATGCAGCGGAGAGCGGCTTCTACCGTCTTTACGCGGTCAGACTCGAAGTATGCGATTGCGTAGAGCGCGCCGACGAACTGTCCGGCGTAGAGTCCGTCGCCGTAGTTCATGATGCGCCCGAACTGCTCGCCGAACTTCACCGCACGCCAGGGCATGCCGGGAACGAGGATGCCCGAGAAGTCGGCCTCGATCTGGTAGTCGATGTCGTCAGTCGACGGATGGTTCTTCGGATGGGAAGACGAGGGAGCGGCGATGCCGCGACGCAAGTTGTCGCGCGCGTTCGCATTCGCGCACCAGAGCCGATAGCGCGAGTTGGCAAAGTCGATTCCCGCCTCGCGAACACCAACGTCGATGCCGCGCGTATCGAGCGTGTTGATGAAGGTCATCTCGACGTAGAGGTCATCCTGGCTAAACGTCTCGTTTATAAGCTCGGGCTTCCAGACTGGCAGCGCATCCCAGTCGAAGAGCTCGCCGCTCTTCTTGAACTCGGTCGGCCATCCATAGGCGACGCCGACGGACTGACCAATCCAGGCGCCGGCCATCTTGTCGCGGTATTCCGCAACGGAAATAGAGCGCGTCTTCACGCCGTCGACAAAAATGCAGCCGACTGTGCATCCTATCGTGGCGAGCGCAACGGCCGCCAATGCGATCCTTGATGGAACCCCAACTATCATGATCTTCCCCTCCTTGCAAAGTCAACCGTCACAAACGAATCCCCGCACGCCATGAAGCTCTCGTCGACATTGAGCTTCCCGCGCAGGGCCTTTTCAATCGGCTGCGACCCAATCACGACAGGAGCAACTACCGTCAGCCACTGGTCCACAAGACCCTGTGCGGCAAGCGAACGCGCAAGCGTCAGTCCACCTTCGCAAAGGACGGATACGATGCCCATCTTACCAAGCTCGACAAGCGCCTTCTTTGCGTCGTCGAAAACGAGCGTCTTGTTGGGAGCGCCGTCAGTGAAAACCTGCGCGTTCTTCGGAAGCTTTCCGCTCTTGGAAACGATGACGCGAATCAAGTCGTCGTTGCGCTTGCCGTGCGAAAGCAGCGAGGGATTGTCCTTTCTGACCGTCTCGGCGCCAACCATGATTGCGTCGTGAATTTCACGCAAAGTGCTGCTAGTCAAGCTGCGAGAGTCCGCAGACGATATCCACTTAGCGTTGCCAAAGTCGTCACAAATCTTCCCGTCGAGCGACATGGCGAGCTTCACCGTCACATACGGAAGCCCCGTCGTCACGTGCTTGCGGAAATCGCAGATAATGTCGTCGGCCAGCTTCAAGAGACCTGCATCACCCTTGAAGCGCTCGCACTTCACGCCCGCCTTCGCGAGCGCGCGCTTTGCCTTGCCGCGATTCTTCGGATTTGGGTCGGAAATGGCATAGACTACGCGCGAGATTCCCGCGGCGATAATCGCGTCGGTGCACGCGCCAACTCGCCCCGGCTTTGAGCACGGCTCCAATGTCACATAAATTGTAGCGCCCTTGAGAAGTTGGCCTCCAGTCCTGGCTGTCCCGGTTGTCCCGTCACTGCCATTTCTCCTCATCGCATTCTTGATTGCGGCAACTTCGGCATGGTCACCGCCGGCTTTCTTATGCCAGCCCTCGCCGATTATCTTGCCGCCCTTCACAATCACAGCGCCGACTGCAGGATTAGGCCTTGTATGTCCAAGCCCGCGCGCCGCAAGCTCAACAGCCCTCTCCATATATTCGGCGTCTTTCACTAATTCTAACTCCTAACTACTGACTCCTGACCCCTGAGTACTGACCCCTGACCCCTGACTCCTAACTCCTAATCCTCCACTCTCCAACTCCAACTCTGAACTCCAACTCCTAACCTTTCGCGTACTTGTCGAGAACGGCATTGATAAGCGTCCTCGATTTGGGGGTAGAGAACCAATTGGCGAGATCGATCGCCTCGTTGATGACTACGGGCTTCGGGACGTCCGACCACTTCATCTCCCAAATGCCCATCCTGAGGACAGCACGTTCTACTGTGCCGAGGCGATAGAGATCCCATTTCGCAAGAAGCGGCACGAGTATCTCGTCTATCTCCTTTTGGTTCGCAAGGACGCCCGCTACGCGCGCTTCTGCGAAATCCTTCATCTCGCCCTTGGGGCTAGCCCTGCCCTCTTCGCTGTCGAGAGAGGAAAGCTCTTCCCAGAAGGAAACCATAAACTGCCCGACATCGTCCGGCGGATTAAGATCCGCCGCCGTCAGCATCTGAATCGCCCATTCGCGGGCCTGTCTGCGCGTAGCCGCCATATCAAAGAACCTTTTGGTGTATATTATACCAAAAGTTTCGGTGCGACGCTGCGTCAGACGGGCGCTATTTCGCCTTGATAGCGATGAGTTGGAGCGGCTTCAGCGTCTTGAACGCAAGGACGCCATTCTTCACGGGACGCGTTTTGCCGTATGCGACGAACTCAACTTCGCCTTTCGCCCCGGGTATCTTGACCTTGATGTCGCTCTTTTCCTTCCAGCCGGTGTGGACGAGCGCATAGTACTTGGCCTTGACACCGAGCTTCGAGCAGTCGATCTCGCGGAGCACGACCTCTGGATCGGAGCAAGCGCCCTTCACGACCTTCGACGGAAGTGCGGGGAGCGCGAGGAAGTTCTGGTTGAATTCCCTGACTGGTCCGGGGAATCCACGCGTGTAGTTGGAACCCATAAGGTAGCCGAGGTTCACGGGATCGCCGTTCGCCATCGCGTTGATCTCTGCGATCATACAGGCGCGTCCGGCGTGTTCCCAGTCGGCCATCGCGTAGCCAGTGATCGGCCTCTTCTCGACTTCGCCCTTCCCGTTCTTGACGGGATTGCCGCTCGGATCGAGAAGCGGCTCGCTGTCAAAGGTTCCCTCGTTGAGGTCGTAGTGGCGTATAAGCGTCTGAGTGCCGTTGGCGTTGGCAAAGGCAGAGAAGCATTCCGGGTCGGCAACGGTAAAGAGCGCGTGGAACGGCATGGACAGCCAAACGTTCTTGAGATCGTTGTAGTGCTCGGGGTCGCAGGCGGGCGAGGCGTGCTGCCACTCCCAGGGGCCCCAGGTTGACGCCGGTGTCCTGAGCGACTTGAGGTAGCGATGCTGCCCGACGACGCTAGGATCGTTGACGTCGACGATATTCTTGCCAGGAAGCTTCTCCTTCCAGTAGGCGAGATCATCGGTCGTCATGCTGCCGCCGTCGGCGAGAGGATAGCCTGTCTCGGAGTCGTCGTTCTCGAGAATTGAAATCGCGTTCTTGACGCCGTTCTCCTCGAGATACTTGCGGATCTCGTCCATGAACTGCGCGCGTTTCTTGCCGTACCAGGCGATGTACTTGGCGTAGAGCTGCTTGTCCTTCTTGATGTCGGCGCGCGACACGGGCTTGCCGCCATTCTCCTCCTTGGCAAAGCGCTCGCGAGTCTTGTCGGCGAAGCTGATCGCCCAGTGGCCGGGACGCGGACGCATAAGGGCGCCGACGAAAGCACCCTTGTCGACCTGGTCCTTGAAGCGGAGGATCGTGCCCTCGAGGATGTACTTGAGCTCGTCGAGCGTGTCGGGATCGGTAATGTCGACGCGTAGCTTGCCCTCGGACCACCAGATGTGCGTATAGTTTGCACCGCGCGTCTTGCGGTCGGGCTTGTTGTCGATGTCGAGCGGTTCCGCGCGCTTCTGTGGCCCGAGCGCAAACTTGGGATCTCCCGCCGCGCCGCCATATTCGTAGTATGGCAAGATGTCGAAGCCGTACTTGTCTGCGGCAAGCGGCACGACCTTCGTCCAGAGGTTCGCGTAATATCCGTCGCACCCCCACATCCACTTGGACGACTTTCCACCAGGCTGGCCGTGCTTCCAGTGGCAATCCCAGTGCTGGTTATGGCCAAATTCGAGGAGATCCTTGCAGTAGGTGTTCTGGCCGAGAATCTTCATCGTGCGGAATTTCTGCTCGATCCAATCAAGGCCACCGTTGCCTGGGCAAAGGTCTCCCTTGCCCATTACACCGTCGCTCATCTCCTCGCGCCAAAAGATATGGCGGCGCGGCAACGGCGCGGGAGGAAGGCTGATTTTGGCCCACGCCGCCTTCTCGTCAATTATCTCGCAAAGCTGGATGCGCGAGACAGCGATGCCCTCTGAGGCGGGATGCCACGGGCGCTTGTATTGCGAGATTGCTATCTCGAAGCCGTCGGTCGCTATGTCGAGCTGCTGCTTTTCGCCTGTCTTGTCGGTCATGTCCTTCCCCAGATCGCGGCGGTTCGCGGCCTTCTCGCCGAGGAATGTGAGCGACGTCCACTTCTCGTACTTGCCAGACTGGGGAATCTTGAGCGACTCGGGCTTGTGGTGGACGATCGGCCCCTCGAAAGCGTCGCCGTTTGAGGCGCCTGTGGAGAACGAGCGACGCGAATTATTGCCGTAGTTACGGACATGAAACGCGCGCGGCTTGTCGTCTGGATACTCAATCACAACGACGTATGCAGCGTTGGGCTTAAGCCCCTTGCCCTCGCCGAGACGCCAGTCAAGGTAGGACGCCGTTTCAGACTGAACCCCAAGGACGCGGCAGGGTTTCCCGAGAATCGTCTCCACACGGCTCGAGCCCTTCGGCCAGTCCACGAAACGATGATCAGACTTTGTACAGTCGATCTCGTCGACTACCTTTACGTCTCCAAAAGGCGGCAAAGCAATTGTGGCCGCGACTATCAGGGTTACAATGTCCATTTCGATGCCTCCTTGTGTCCTACCAGAAGCTGAAATCTAAGACCTTTACTTCTCAAGCTTGACCTTAGCCCAAGTCCACGGTTTCTTCATTAGGTTATCGCGCTTGGAGTTCGGCCAGTAGAGTTCATGCTGAGAGTTCTTGAGGTCCTCTACGATAAGCGTGAACGAAAGCCCGATCGTCGCACCTGGCTTCATCTTATCCCAGCCCTTGAGCTGCTCGGCGGGGACGAACATCTCGGCGCGATAGCCACGCGGCGTCTTCACTAGACCGGAGCGAGAGCCATCTGGTACGCTCCGTGATGCGCTTCCAGTCCACTTCGAGCTGACATCTTCGCCAGACTTCTTGTAGACCTTCTGTCCCTCGCAGTTGCCCCAGTATCCGCAGAACATGGACTTGTCCTTGAGCATCGGACAGAACCACATCTGGTGGTCGAAGAGCGACCATGGCTCATCGGCCCTGAACTTGACGCCGTCGGGAGTCGTGATCATGATTTCGAGGCAGTCGGCCGCACGCCAGAAGCTGCCGGGGTCTGCCGTAAAGCAGCGCGAGTCGTCGACATCGAGCGCTGCGACGAGTCCTTCGTCGCAGTAGGCGATGTAGACCTTAGACGGATCCTTGTCGCCGTTCGGACCGATCATGAAGCTGTTTACGCGGTAGCGCTCGTCCCAATCCGAGAGATCGCCGTCGAACTTGATCTTCGAAAGGTCTATGCGGTGCATCGTCCAGGTGCGCGGGATGACAGGCGCATAGTCGACCTGCATGCCCTTCGAATTGACTATTGAGAGCTTCGGGTTCGCGGCACCTGTCGCCGCGGGATCTACCGGCGCGGACTTGACAAGCTTGAACGAGAGAGTCTTTGTCTCCTCTGGCTTGAGTTTGCCGGTCGTCGAGACACTCGGCTCGACCTTCCAGCCGTCCGGCATCTCCGCATTGACGGCAAAGGTCTGGTCCTCTGCGGACTGGTTAGTGACGTCGAGCGTAAATTCGCCGTCGAAATTCGCCGCCTTGGATTTCGCGTATGCCTGCGGCACAATGTCGACCTCGATGCTCATCGTCTTCTCGACCTTGCCGTTCTTGCCGGTGACTGTGAAAGAGGTGTTGCCGCGCTTGAGGCCGGCAGGACCCGTCACGTCGAAGCCGTACGGCATCTTCTCGACCGTCCAACCCTTCGGCGGAATGACGGAGTAGTCGTACTTGTCTGGAGACGCGACCTCGACCTTTATCGCCTCTCCGCCGACGTTGCGGACATAGAAGTCGCTCTCGACATCGAGTGGGCACTGCTTGAGCCAGTCGCTGTCCTCGTCGAGGCCAACATACCACGTGGGGGCGATGTCGAGCTTGCGCGTGCCGAAAGTGCCTGTCGGCTTGAGCGTGCGGCCAAACATGTCGGTGACGAGCTCAGCCTTCTCGTCCTTGATCTCGAGGTCCGGACCGTCCTTCTTCACCTTGTACGCGAGCGCGACGACCTTGCCCTCGGCGCGGACGATCTGCACCATGTGGTTGGGCCCGAGATTGGCCGTGCCGATATACTCGTACTTCGCCGGAATGAAAGTCCTGAGCGCGGCGAACGACGCCGCAGACGGCTTCGGGTTGCGCCTGCGGTCGAATATGCCGCAGCCGGCAAAGAAGTAGTTTGGCGTGTCTGTGTCGTCGTCATAGTACCAGTACCAAAACATCTTCTCGACGCCGTTGCCCATCGCAAGCACCCACTTGCGCTGAAGATAGGCGGCCTGCTCCCACTCGCTGACAGGCTGGCCCGCGAGAGTGTCC
This sequence comes from Kiritimatiellia bacterium, assembly GCA_017547265.1. The sequence goes on from JAFYQC010000317.1 coordinate 11,121, forward strand.
CAGCCCCATTCGGTGACCCATAGCTCGCGGAACTTGCCGTCGCACGTAGCGGCCTTCTTCCAGTGGCGCCACACGTCGCGCAAGTACGCGGGCTTCGCCTCGCTCATGCCGGTGTTGAGGTTCGCCTTGGAGTATTCAGGGCCGTCCTTGCCGCAGTAGCGGTGACCGTTCACGACGTCGATGTTGCGGAAATACCCCTTCTCGACGAGCTTCTGAGACTGCTCGACGTAGATGCCGGCAAGACCAGGCGCGACGGCGCGCGCATTGGGACGAGCTGACTTGACGATGTCACCAAACGCCTGGCAGTAGCGCCCATAGCCGTCGAGCGTCTTGAACATAAGTCCGTCAGCCTCGTTGTCGAGTTCGAACGCCGTCAGCGTGTCGAAGGTTGACACGGCAAGCGCCATCTGGCGACGCCATTCCTTGTCGGGTGTGAAGCTCGGGTCATTGTCGTCTGTCGCGTCCCTCTTTACCTCGATGGCACCCATAAAACAGGGAAGCGTCTTCATCCCGACATCCTCCGCGGCCTTAACAATTTTCGGATACCACGGCCAGCCGGCGTACTTGCCGTCTCCGCGCGCACGACGCAGCCACTGGAAGTTGAACGCGTAGTCGCGCACCCATGTGAAGCCAAGACGCGCAAACTTTTCGTAACCGACATAGCCGCCGCCGTGAACGTTGATACCATAGGGCGACGCCTCCTTTTCCTCGTCGGTGAGGTCTCTCGGGCGGAGACATACGACGTAGCGGGAATTCTCCACAAACGACTTCGGGAATCCATCGACCGCTATCTCGACCTTGTACGCGCCAGGCTCGTCGAACGGAAGCTTCACCATTTGGCTCGCGCCGTCAAGTATCTTCAGCGGCGGAATGTCGAACTTCCGCTCCTCTCCAGCTGCCGAGACGGCCTTCGCCTTAAAGGTAAGCGTCTTCTCCTCGCCAATCCAACTGCCAGCGGAAATGATGATCGCAGGCTCGCCCTCTGCGTCGAAGAACGTGTTGCCCACGACCGGATACTTCACCGAAAACTCGTATGGCCTATCGGCAACGTCTGCCATGTCGGTCCAGAGGCGGAAGTCGTACAGGTCGAGCTGACGCGTCTTAGGTGGAGAATTGCGGTCGCCCCAGTTGTTCTGCTTGACGCAGTCGAACTTCACTGGAAGCGCAATCGGTTCCTTGTTCTTGCCGACTGCCTCGGGGAAGGTCATCTCGAACTTCTGCCAGTTGCGCGTCAGCTGGAACTTCCCCTTGGGATCGCCTACCGGATGCATGGAAATGGAGAAGTTGTTTGTATGCGCGTCGACGAACGCAAACTCCATTCCCCACGAGTCATCGTTGCCGAGACGCGCCCAACCGGTGAACTTGACTGGCTTTCCGGGAAGGATGTTCTTCTTGAGAGAAGCATTCCAGCCGCCGAAAACGTGATCGCCGTAGCGTGTCTCAAAGCGCACCGACTTCGCCTTCGTCGGCGCATCGGACGGACGCTCGTCGAGCGTAATTACCTCGCCACCGCAAGTCACCCAAGTGCCGACTTCCCACGCATTCATCTCGGGATCGCCGATGTCGCGCGAAACGAGTTCAGAGTGCGCGACGAAAGAGGCCATGGCGGCAAGGGCCGACAGGCCGACAAGTCTACTGTTCATTTTCTTCTCCCGGGAATTCGAAGAATGCTCAGGAATCACGCGCCTTTGCCGGGTATCTTGAGGCCAGGCTTGATGCCGGGCTTTGGAGGAAGCTTGAGGCCAGTCGGAAGCGCGCCGGCCTTCGGCGGGAGCTTGAGACCGGTCGGAAGCGCACCGCCCTTCTGCGGAAGCTTGAGACCTGGCTTAAGTCCAGGCTTGAGACCCGGGATTGTCGGACGGCGAAGTGCCGTCGGAGCGACAGGCGCGGCAGGAGCGGCAGAAGCCATGGGATTTGGCACCTTGGCCGTCTTGGCGGGCGAAATGGGTTTGAGCTCCTCGACTGGCTCAAGGGGCGTAATCGGCTCGAGAGGCGTAATCGGCTCAAGGGGCGTTACGGGTTCAAGCGGCGTTACGGGCTCGAGTTCCGCAACCGGCTCAAGCGGGGCCACCGGCTCAAGCGGGGCGACGGGTTTCACGGGCTCGACGGGTTTTACCGGAACAGTCGGTTTAGGCGCCGCGGCCGGCTTCGGCGGTTCAGCTGGTTTTACTGGCGGCGCGACGGGCTTGGGTGGCTCAGTCGCAGTCACCGGAGCTGGCGCAGCGGACTCCTCAAATTCAAACGACGCGAGTTCCATAAGCCCGCACCTGATCGAATCTCCCTTCTCTATCTTTGTCGGGGTTTCGACCTTGACGCGGTTGCGGTAGGTGCCGTTCGTGCTACCGACGTCCTCGACATACCATGCGCCATCCTTGAAGAAGATGCGCGCATGGTGGCGTGAAAAGCCGTCCACGTTTATGGGCGCTATTGTGTTTCCGATCTCGCGACCTATTGTCACTACATCGGACGGTTCAAACGAATACCCAAGGTATATGCCTTTAATATTGGCGATGAACTTGATTTTCATGCCAATGATTATACCACAATTTTTTCAGTCGGACAATAGGTGCGCCAAATGCTTTTGCATCACGGCGTCGTCACGAAGACCTGCGCGGAGCCGCAAAGCACAAGGTCTTCGCCGGGAAGCGCAAGTGCGCTCGTTCGTTGGGGCACCTCGACGCCGTTCACCGAGAACGACCCCTCTGCGGCAAAAAGAGCGGTACTTCGCGGCGACGCAGGGATGACGAGTTCGCCGTCAAGCGCTATCTGCCTGAAGTCGAAGAAGCTGCACCTGACGTCAGTCGCCGGCTGCGGCACCGGAAGCGAATAGTCTATCGCCTCGAGAGACTTCGCGACATGGAGTTCGCGCGGCTTTCCGTCTGCGCCCACGCGGTTCCAGTCGTAGAGGCGGAACGTCGTGTCGGAACTCTGCTGGACTTCGTAGATGAGCGTGTCGTCGCCGATTGCGTGGACGAGCCCGCCGGGAATGAAAAACGCTTCACCCTTCTTCGCCTCGTGGCGGACGAGCAGTTCCTCGAAACGCCCCGACCTCACCGCCTCCTCGACGTCCTTCGGCCCGACGCCCGGCTTGAGCCCTGCATAGATCACGCCATCCTCGAGCATCGCCCACATCTCTGTCTTCGGGTCGCCGCCGGTGAGCTTGCATGTAGTCTCGTTCGGATGCACTTGCACCGAAAGACGCGTCTTCGCGTCTATGACTTTCACGAGAAGAGGGAAACCGGTCACAACGTCTGGAAGCCGCCTCCCCGCTTCGGCGCAGCCGTGGGAAATGACGCTCGGCCCAGCAGGATGAACGGATATCTCCCAGCTCTCCTGACCCCAAAGCGCAGGATGGATGTTTGGTTCAAATCTAAGGACACTATCTGATTTCATGGCCATAATTATACCAAATCTAACCAAATCCCGCTTGCGCGCGCTCGCGCATTATACTATAATATCATTCATGTGCAATATTGTCCCAAGAAGGGTGAAGTAATGGACTTTCAACCAAAGTCTCGACCAAGTTTTCTAGCGCTAATTGTAGCGCTTTGTGCGACTATATGTCTCACAGGGTGCTTCACTTTGGATACGGCAGACATCCACACGACCGGCGAGGAACACATCTGCGTCGGGAACAGCGGCTGGTACCTTTTCCACTTTATACCGCTCGCCTGCGGCAACGCGTCGGAAGATCCGATTATGCCCTGGGTGTTCTTCCGGAACGACGTGACGATGGACAAGATCCAGCACCGTTTCATGAACTACGCGAACTTCTACGGCAAGAAGACGCTCGACATGAGCTACTACACCCAGGAGTCGGTTCTCTTCGAGATCCCTGGCACGGACTTCCCCGTTCCCCTTCCGTACATACTCACCTACAAGGAAGTACAGCTTTCGGGAGTGCTTAAATGAAGCGGCTTGCGATAATCCTGGCATGTGCCCTTCTCGGCGGGTGCGCGACCGTGACGGTAAGCCGCGATGGTGCGACGATGGTCAACATCGAGAACTCCGGGTGGTATCTCCTAAACTTCATCCCGCTCGCCTCAGGCAATCCGGCGCGTCCCAATTCATGTACTACGCGGATCTTCAGCAAGACGGTGACGCTCGAGAACAACGTGAAGATGCTCGACAAGGTGATCCGCGACGAAGGCGCAGTGGCCGTACGCGACATAAACAGCTTCACCATCGACGAGCACGTCCTGCTTATACTCCTCAAGCGGCATGCGTACCACACGAGCGCACAGCTGCTGATGAAAGAGGACATGGAAGAAACAAAGGCAGAAGGAGTCTCGACGATCCTTCCCAAGGAATTCTAATATGGGCATCGCGCGTCACATCAAGAAACTAGAGGGCTACGTTCCAGGCGAACAGCCCAAGTCCAGGAACGTCGTTAAACTGAACACGAACGAAAACCCCTATCCGCCATCGCCAAAGTGCAAGGCGGTGCTTTCATCCTTCAACCTCGACGACCTGAGGCGCTATCCAGACCCCAACTTCTCCGCGCTCGCAAAGGCAATCGCCGACGAGAACGGCACGACGGCAGACCGTGTCTTCGTCGGTAACGGTTCGGACGAGATACTCTCGCTCGCGGCACGCGTCTTCGTCGAAAACAACGAGTCGATCGGCTCGCTCGACCCGAGCTATTCGCTCTACAAGACGCTAGCTGCGATACGCGACGTGAAATGGGTGGGCACCCCCATCCACTCAAACCCTCAAACCCTCAAACCCTTCACGCATCTCGCTTTTCCTCTGGACGAACCCCAATGCGCCTACGGGCGAGTTCGCCGAACCAAAGGCCATCGCCTCGTTTGCAAAAAAGTTCAAAGGCGTGGTGATCGTCGACGAGGCGTATGCAGACTTCGCGCGCGGCAACTGCATGTCGCTCGCAACGGCTCCGCGCAACAGGAACGTCATCGTTATGCGGACGTTCTCGAAGAGCTATTCGCTCGCCGGGCTTCGTGTCGGCTACTGCGTCGGCCCGAAGGACCTGATCGACGCGCTCTACAAGGCAAAGGACTCGTACAACGTCGACGCCGTCGCACAGGCGGTCGCGCTCGCGGCGTTCAAGGACGGCGTGTATCACAGGAAGACAGTCGCAAAAGTCATCAAGACGCGCAAGGCGTTCGAAAAGGCCCTCGCGAAGCGCGGGTGGAACGTCATCAAGAGTGAGTCCAACTTCGTCTTCGCAAAGCCGCCGGCGGGCGCCACGGCAAAAGACTTATTCTCGTATCTCAAGGGCAGGGACATCTACGTGCGCTACTTCCCGGGACCGCTCACCGGCGACCGGCTGCGCATCACGATTGGGACCGACGGGCAGATGAAAACGCTGCTCGAAGCCCTTGACGACCGATTTAGGGGGGAAGAAAAGACAAGGAAAACAGACAAAACGAAAACACGAAAACAACCCCCAAGAAAATGAACCCTATTTCAAAACCAGACTACATGCCAATTCCCGAGCTGCGAAAGATGCAGCTCGAGAAACTGCAAAAACTCATTCCCTACGAATACGAGCGCGTACCACTCTTCCGCCGCCGCTGCGACGAAAAAGGCGTCAAGCCGCGCGACCTCGTGACGCTCGCGGACCTCGCTAAGTTCCCCTTCATGAAGAAGACCGACCTTCGCGACGAGTACCCCTACGGGCTCACCGCCGCTCCGATGTCGGAGATCAACCGCTTCCACTGCTCGTCCGGCACGACCGGCAAGCCCATCTGCATACCGCAGACGGCCGAAGACGTCGCCATCTGGACCGAGGGCGTTGCGCGCTGCATGGCCATGTACGGCATAACGCGCGACGACATCGTTCAGGTTTCGTACGGCTACGGTCTCTTCACCGGCGGCCTCGGTGCGCACTACGGCGCCGAGAAGCTCGGCTGCGCGGTCCTCCCGACAGGCGCCGGCAACACCGAAAAGCAGATCATGCTCATGAAGGACCTCGGCACGACGGTCATCTGCTGTACGCCGAGCGCCTTCCTGCCCCTCGCGACAGTCGCCGAGAAGATCGGCGTCGACTTCCGCCGCGACACGAAGCTCAAGCACGGCGTCTTCGGCGCGGAACCGTGGACCGACGAAATCCGCGAGCGCATCGAGCAGATGTCCGGCATAACGGCGCACGACATATACGGGCTC
>JAFYQC010000318.1 GCA_017547265.1 Kiritimatiellia bacterium
ACCTTGTCCATGTCGCCGTAGTTGAGGTTCTCGCCGCCCATGCCCCAGATGAACATGTAGTTCGAGGTGCCCGCGGCGGAATGGACGCTCCACTCGGGCGCGGTGATCGCCTGTTCGTTGTGGAGCCACACGAGGCGCTGCTCCTGCGGACGGCCCATCTGGTGGCAGATCGCCTGTCCTGCGGGGACATTGAAGTAGAAATACGCCTCCATACGGCGGTTGTGCGTGTGCTGCGGCATCGTGTTCCAGACGCTCCCGGGCTTAAGCTCGGTGAGACCCATCTGGAGCTGGTTGCAGCCGCCACCGGGAGTCTTTGTAAGGACTGGCGAAACAATGAGCTGGTTGATGACGCGGTCGTTCGACTCTTCCATCTTGCCGGCCTTGATGTAGTTGCCGATCGTGTAGCCCGGCTTCTTGCAGTTCTGGTCGCTCGTGATGCGCTGCGTGACGAACTCCTTGTAGGCAGGCGCGGAGTTGAGATAGAACTTCGCGGGATTCGCCTTGTCCTTAGAAGCGAACTTGACTTCCTTCTTCCCACAGCCAACATAGAGCGCCTCCTTGAACTCGAGGTCGTACTTCTCGCCGTCGACCGTCACAGTTCCAGGACCACCAACGTTGATGACGCCGAGCTCGCGACGGTCGAGGAAATGCTCTGCCTTGAGCTCTTCGAAAGTGTCGAGCGTCAGTTCCTTCTCGACCGGCATCGCGCCACCGTAGACGAGACGGTCGTACATCGTGTAGGTGACGTTGATCTCGTCGGGCGCCATGACCTTTTCCATCACGAAGCGCGCGCGCGTCGTAGCCGTGTCGTACGACTTGAAGTCGTCGGGATGAACCGCGGTCTGGACTGTGAAGTTGACTGTCGTCGCGAGGACAAGTGACAGGATGCTCATTTCGTGTTTCCTTTCGTGTTCTGTTTAAGTGCTTCGCCGATCTTGTCGAGCTGGAACGCGCGGACCGTTTCGATCCACGCCTCGGGAGTGGTTATCTCTCCTGAATTCGCCCAAGTCGCGCCCGCCCAGTAGGTGAAATTCGGCTTTCGAAAGGCGAGGACGCGACAGTTCATGTGGTCGGTCATGACTTCGACGGCATCGGCGTCAGCTACGAGAATCGCCTCCATAGTAGATCCGTTCGCGCCTTTAGGATCCTCGAAGAGCGAAACGAGCCCCTTCTCCTCAACGACAACGCCCTTGTGGTCGCGCGTAGGATCGAGGTCGATTCCTGGGCCTACGCGGAAGTCGCCGCGGAATCGGTCTGGATGCTCGAAGCTCACGTCGCTCCTGAAGAACCTCTCGCCGCGCTTTAGCGTCACATGGCACGTCATCTTCCCAACCGCCGCAAAGGCGGGATACACGAGCTCGAACTCGCAGTAGTCGTCGCCAACATGGATTACCTTCGACGATTCCCAGTCGGGATAGGTCTTCCACTCGCCGTCGCCCCAGAACGCAATGCCACCGACACCGCGCGATGCACCCATCGTGTAGTTGTCGAGAATGCCCTTGTGGGGCGTTTCGTGCCAGTTGACGTTGACGCCCCTTCTGTGCAAGACGTCGGCGCATGTCGCCTCGGCGTTCGCCGCCTTGTTGAAGACGTCCCAGCCAGACCACTTGTGATGCTCGCCGGGGCCGTACGCGCGCATGCCAAACTTGTCGTTCTCCCAGCAGAAGTCGTTCTCGCGCTCCGGGCAGACCTCTGCGTTGCAGATCGCCGCCACAAGCAAAATCGCCGTCGTCATTTCGCCCTCCTGATCCTGATAAAGTTGACCGCGCACATGCCGACAGCGAGAAGACCGGCAAGCACAGCGCCAATCCACTTGAGAGTCACCGTGAGGTGGTAGATCGACCAGCACCAGAGCGCCGAGGCGAAGTCCAAGGCCGCGCCGCCCTCAAAGCCCTCGGGCACCGCGATTCCGTCACAGTCCGCGACGGCGATTGCCTTTGTGAAGGCGGGCGTCAAGTCGGTCACGAAGAAGAGCCCCGCGATAAGCGCGACAAGCCCTATCACAAAAGTCTTCGGCACGTTGCCCTTCGTGATCGGAAGCACACACGGGAAAAGGTAGAACATACCGGCAAGCGACGCAAGCGGCAGGAACTTGTTGCCAGGGAGGAAGACCGAGAGGAAGAGGATCACCGGAATCAGCAGAATCGAGACGACGAGCGTCGTCGGATGTCCGATGACGAGCGCAGGGCTCATTCCGATCGAAAGGCCCTTGAGCCCAGAGAAGCGCTTCTCGATAAAGCTCCTGCTCTGCTCGCAGATCGGCTTCAAGCCCTCGATGAAGAGAGCGGTGATGCGCGGGATAAGCTCCATCACCGCGCCAACGGTGACGCCGAGTTTCAAGATGGAGGGAATCGAGTCGACTACGGCCTTCCACGAATCGCACCTCAAGGCGCCAATGCCGCAGCCGATGAGAAGCCCGAGGAAAAGCGGCTCGCCCAAGGGGCCGAACTTCTTCTTCATTCCCTCCGCGTCGATGTCGAGTTTCGAAAAACCAGGGATCCTGTCGAGTACCCAGCAAATCGCAACCGCGAACGGCGTGAAGCTCTGGCAGAAAGGCTGAGGAATGGAAATGCCGTCCATGTCCTTGTAATAGGACTGAAAACCCTTCGCCGTAAAATCTGCCATGCAAAGCGTGATGACATAGAGGACGATTGCCGCGTAAAATGCCCACGCAAGCGAGCCCGTCGCAAAAAACACCATCGCGCCGAGGAACGCGAAGTGCCAGTAGTTCCAGAGGTCGATGTTCACGGTGCGTGTCGTTCCAGTCACGAGCATAAGGACGTTTACGCCGAGACACACCGGAATGATAAACGCGCCGACAGCGCACGAATACGCGACAGCCGCAGCAGCCGGCCAGCCAAGGTCGAAGAACGGAAGGTTCAGGTGGTAGAGGTCGGTCATCCCCTTCAAGGCCGGCCCCAAACTCGACGTCAGGAGCGCAGTCACGACGCCCAAGCCAACGAAACCGACGCCGACGAGAAGACCCGACTTGAGCGCCTTTGAGAACTTGATGCCGATCAGCATGCCAAGCACTGTGAAGATGACGGGCATCATAACTGCCGCGCCAAGACCGATTACATAGCCAAAGACCTCGTTCATGGCGTCATTATACCATAAATGGCGGGGAATTAGACAATCCCCTTAAAGTGTTAGCCCCATCGCTGACACATGCGCTTCGCCGGCGTACACCCTCGTTTCGCCAACAAGAAGCGAGCCGTCTTCCTGAACGCCGCCGCAGAGCCCACTTATCGGCGCGGCGTCGCCGTCAGTCGCAAGGACCGCGACTTCCCGCCCCTTAAGCAAGTCGACCGCGGCAAATGCGCCGCGCAGCGCGGCAAATCCGCCGCGCAGCCAGCAAGAGTGCATGTCTCCTATTTCCGCGACAACGCCGTTTAGCACGCCGTCTCGGTCAAACGGACTTCTTGCGACGAGCCGCAGCGACGTCGCGCGCGCGGCGATCTCGGCGGGGAAATCGGTCTGGTTTACGTTGAGCCCGACGCCGGCGATAACTGCATCGCCGTTTCGTTCGCAGAGTATGCCGCATATTTTCTTCCCGCCGACAAGCACGTCGTTCGGCCACTTCACCGCAACTAGGGAAGAGTTGCCGAGAAGAGCCCCAACTGCGCGCGCTACGGCGAGCCCTACGACAAGCGGGAGTGTCGCGACTTCCGCAGGCGACATATTAGCCGCGTCGAGCACGACTGAAAAGGTAAGGTTCTCGCCTCTCGCGGCGTGCCATTCGTGGTCAAGCCGGCCGCGTCCCGCCGTCTGGAATTCTGCGACAAACACGTCGCCTGGACGCCCTTCGCGGGCGTCGGCGTTTGTCGACGCAGTCGTTTCCTTGCGGTGGAAACGGAACTCCATCACCTCAGAGTTCGATCCAGTCGCCCGACTTGCAGGAGACTTCGGAAATCTTTCCGCCGCGGCGGATGACGAAGGAATCCTTGCCCGACGCGTTCATGACGAACGTCTTCTTCGCGGGGACGTCGACTATGCGGCCGTCATCGTAAAGACCGATGATAACTTCCTTGTCGCTCTCGGCTTCGATGACGGGATACTGGAGCTCGGGATGGCGCGGCGTGAACTTGCCGTTAAGAAGCGTATCGCGGTGGTCCTGAGAGAACTTGATCCACTTCTCCACCATCGCGAGGTGTTCCTTCGGCGCGTTGCGGAGCATGACAGAATACTGCACGACGCCGAACATGGAGTTGATGACGTAGAGCGCCGCATGCTCGGGGCTCTCCGCGAAGTTCCACTCGAGCATGTCGGAATGAACTGCGGCGCTGCCGGAAGCGAGGCGAAGGTTCGCGATGGCGAAACGGTTGCGCCTCAAGTTTCCGGGGCAGTCTCCAACGCGCAGCATGTTGCCGTACTTCCTGATTGCGGGCCCGACGTAGCTCTGGCGGAACTCGACGAGGATGTCGGGCTTGATCGCGGTAAGCGCTTCCTTGACCTCGGTCATGAGACGATCGACGGCGACTGGGAGCGACTTGATGTCGCGCCCGGCGTAGTTCTCCTTGACGGCGGGATCCTCGCCGGCAAAACGGAAGGCGTCGATGAAGTCGAGCTTGAAGCCGTCGATGTTCCAGTCCTTGAGCGCCTTCACGTATGTGTCGACGAGAAACTTCCTGACTTCAGGAAAGCGCGGATCGAGAACAGCTGCGCCCATGCCGCGGTCGTTGCTCACGACATACTTGCCCTTGAACTTCTCGTAGTTGGCGCTCTTGAGACCAATAAAGGGAACGGAGTACCACATCATGTACTTGATCCCCAAGTCCTGCACCTTCTTCACATGCGCAGCCATGTCGGGGAAGCGGCGCTTCGAGACCTGCCAGTCGCCGCAGAACGCGTAGCCACGGTTCGTGTCGTCTGTCTGCCAGCCGTCGTCGACGATGAAAGTCTTCATGCCAAGCTTAGCCGCGATCGCAAGCTCCGCCTCGATGTCGGCGGCGAAGACGTCCTGATGGAAATTGTACCAGCTCGAGTAGAGCGGATCGCAGGCTGCCGTGGGAACGCGGCACGGCACGATGCCAGCCGTCTTCTCAATCCACGCGACGGATTCACGCACCGCGTCGGCAAAGCCCTTCGCGCGAGCGTCGAACCTCACGCGAGTCTCGTAGTGCGAAATCGGGGCCTCGGGCGTCTCGAACCAGCCAATGCCGATCTCGAGGATGCTTCCTTCCTCGCGGATGCCGCCTATGTGGTCGAGGTGACGCACGCACTCCTCGGCCGCGACGGAGAAATGGCTCGTGTCGTTTCCGTCGAAGAAGACAAAGACCGGCATGCCCTGCGCGACCTCGGTGTGCGAACGCGCGCCCCAGTTCGGGCGCATGCCGCAGTCGCTTGTGTTGACGTTCCAGGAATAGTCCATGCCGACCTGAGGAACTTTCGCCGACAGCCAAGTCTTCGGCGGCACCTTCGTCTCCGCGCAGTCGAGCGTGATCTTCGCGATCTCCGCGCCGTCAGGCGCAACTTCACGCGCAAACGCAAGCTTCCAGCCGTCGCGATCCTCGCAGTGGACCTTGACCTCTCCAAACGAAAATGTAGCCGCAGCAACAGCGGCAAGAATTATCGATGTCATTTTGCTTCTCCCTTACTTTCCGACGCGTTCGATCTTAAGCGTCCACTCTACCGGAGCCTTCGGGTCAAAGCGGTACTTCGACATCGGCTCTGGGCCGCAGCTCGCACCGCCGAGTCCCGCCTGCCTGACGTCGAGATTCAGAAGCACGTCTTCGCTCGGGATGAGCGTGGCACGCATACGGCGCTGGCCGTTGACATGGCGCGAATACGCAAGCGTCTCCCAGTCGTAGTGAAGCGCCTGCACGAAAAGCGGCTCGCTCGCAGAGAACTTCACGCCCCTGCCGTACCTGTCGGTAAACTCCGCCCAACGGACGTCGCACTTCATGCCGCAGTCCTGCGGGCGCACATAGTCGACGAACTGGTCGGTGACGGTGGAACGCCAAATTCCCACGAAGCTCGCCGTCTTGCGGTCGACGTAGTTCTCCCACGGCCCGCGCCCGTACCATGCCATGTTCTCGTAAGCGCGTCCGAGCCGAAGCGAAAGGCCGAGGCGCGGCAGCGCACGCGGCATGCGGCCGAAGGGAACCACCTTGTTCTTCAGCGTGACGGACCCGTCGGACGCAAATGTCCACTCGCACTCGTAATCGAAACCGGCGCCCTTCATGCCGTCCACCGAGACCTTTGTCCTCACGACATTGCCGTCGACGACGATGCGGCACGGATGGTAGTGGATCTGCGTGAGACCACACCCCTCAAAGCCCTTTGAGCGATCGTCGCTCCAGGAGCCGCCGAAGAACACCCAGCGGTCGTTGTCGGTCCACGCACGGGCGCAGGTAAGGCGCGGTCCCGCGGAGATACCGTCAAAATCGGAGAGAATCGTCGCGCCTCTCATGACGAGAAGCTTGAGAGTGCCAGTCTTCTTGCTGAACACGGCATATGTCTTGCCGCGCTCGATCGTCACCTCGTCGCCGTCGTCGTCATGCGCGGCCATAACGTCGCCGTCTGGCTTTTCCTCGACGGCCGGCTTCTCGTTCAGGAGAATCTGGTCGCGAGCGACAGGATACCCCTTCTTTGCCCACGACGCGTCGGACTTCGTCAAGAACTCGAAATTGACAAAGACCTCCTTGTCCTTTCCGATTGTCACGAGAGCCGCGTCAAGCTCTGGAACCGTGAACTCGCCCGTTGCGAGTGGAGCGACAGGCGGAACGGCGAACAAACCCTCGCCCGCCTTCTCGCCGTCGGCGAGAAGAGTCCAGCGGCCGTCGAACTGAGAAGCGTCGGTGAAGCAGTACCTGTTCTTCAGGACAAACGCTGTTTCCACGTTCGTCGCTCCACTGGTAGGGTCGTCTCTCACCCCTCTAGCGACCGCTTGCGCGGCTTGCTCCGCTCGGGGGATACGAGACGACCGCGGTCCGCTCGGAGAGCGGCCCCTACCATCAACCTCGGTCGCCATCTCCACGATAATGTCCTGGTAGACATGCCCCACTTCTACAAGCTTGGGGCTCACGTTGCGAAGCGGATCGACGACACCGTTGCAGCAGAAAGGTCCATCGTTCGGGAAGTCGTCAAAATCGCCACCATAGGCAAGGAAGCGCTCGCGG
>JAFYQC010000319.1 GCA_017547265.1 Kiritimatiellia bacterium
ATTTGGGCCCATTTTTTGGTATAATATACGGACATGAAGCAGTTGTTGTCATTTGCGCTCGTCCTTGGGCTGTGCGCCGAGGTCGGGGCGTCGTGGTATTGGCCGTTCTCTTCTGACGACGAGAATAAGCCACCGCGTGTCTCTGAGCTGATGGAGCCGGCGTCCGTGATGATCGACGAGGCATATGACCTCGCCGACGAGGGCAAGACATCGGAAGCCGTTGACAAATACCGCGCGGCTCTTGCAGAGCTCGATCGTATCGAGGCGGAAAATCCCGATCGCGTGAAAGAACCCGAGTTCAACACCCTCAAGAACAAGCGTGCAACCGTCAGGGCGGCGATCGATTCTCTGCTGCTTTCCGAGGCGCAGGACAACGCGAGGACGATAGCTATTTCCGACACGACCGAGCTCCAGAAGAAATACGACGCCAAGCACGGAAAGGCGCCGAAGGCGGAAGAGAAGGACGACGCCAAGCTCGACCCCGAGGCGACGACTGAGGTGACCGAGTCGCCTGGCGAGGTCGAGGCTCCTGCCGAGCAGCCCGAGGTCATCGAGCTTCCGAGAAAGCAGAAGTCCAAGATGGCGATTGCGCTCGAGGATCTCGCGAAGCGCGACTTTGCGGCGGTTGAACTTGCCGTGAAGGAGATTCTCGAAGAGAGGCCGAACGACGCGGCGGCGCTGAACCTCAAGGCCGCTGCCGAGATGGCGCAGGGCGACGCGAAGGCCGCCGAGAAGACGCTTGACCAGGCGATAATGTCGAATCCCCGCGGCTACCACGCCTACTACAACATGGCGCGGCTTATGGTCGGCATGAAGGGCAACAAGTCCGGCGCGAAGCGTTACTACGAGGCGGGGAGATCCCTCGGCGGGCCGGTCGACGCGAAACTTGAGGAGCTTTTGAAATGATCGCGCTTGCCGCAGCCTTGCTGATTTCAACTAATGCGCCTGCGGCCGAGGTCGTGGCGAACTGTCGCTCGATGATACCGGCCGACGCCGAGCTCAAGGGGCGCATCGTCCTTAGGAGCCGCAAGGGGATTGTCCAGGCCGAATACGGCTACGACCTCGTCAGGAAGGCGGGCGCGACCGACCTCAAGCTTACGAAGGACGACAAGGACGTTGAATTCGAGAAGTCGGGGCAGATACTCGGCACCGATGTCACGTGGAGCGATTTGACGCTCGACTACCTCTGGTGGGACGATGTCTCCTTTGACGCCGAGCGCGAGGGCGAGACGGTTCACGGCCAGGTCTGCACCGTGATCGTGATGAAGAAGGGCGAAAGGCAGGTGCGCGTCTGGGTCGACCGCAAGACGGGCGCGCTCATGCAGGCCGAGGAAATCAAAGACGGCAAGGCCGTGCGAAGACTCTGGGGAACCCGGCTCAAGAAGTTCGGGGAACGTTGGATGGCCAACGTGATGGAAGTGGAAACCATCGGGTCTGGCCACCGTACGAAAATAACAGTTGAAGAACTAAAAGTGGAGGAATCAAAATGAAAGCAATCAAGGTCATCGGAAAAATCTTGCTTTGGACGCTCGCCATAGTCGTGGTGCTGCTGCTTGCGTTGCCGCTGTGGATCGGGCCTGTCGTGAAGGGCGTCGCCAACACCGTCGCCCCCCGCATCACGGGAACAGACTTCCACCTCGGTGAGTTCGGCCTAAATCCCTACACTGGCACTCTCCATGTGGGTGACATGCAGCTTGCGAACCCGACGAACTTCTCCGAGAAGAACGCGGTGGACCTCAAGTCCTTTGACGTCGACTTCGCGATGACTTCGCTCGTCTTCGGCAAGAAGTACCGTGTCGAGTCCGTGGAGGTCGACGGAATCGTCATCCACAGCGACTTCCCGAAGGGCGATAACTTCATGCAGATCCTCGAAAACGCGACGGGCGACGAGGCGGAGCCGGAAGCCGAGGCGCAGGAAGGCGAGCAGCCCGATGTCGAGCCGAAGGCGCCCAAGGCCGAAGAGACCGCCGAAATCGCCAAGTCTGAGCAGGCCGAGGAGGATGAGTCCAAGGGCGTGCAGATCGATCGCATCACTCTCAAGAACGTGACGATAAAGTACGGCCTTCCTGTTAAGATCCCGATGGACATCGAGCTTACCGGCATCGGAGCGGAATCGGAATACGGCGCTTCCTTCGCCGAGGTTTGGGATGCCGTCTTCACGAAGGTCAAGTCGGCGCTCACTGCCGTCGGCGGCGCGATAGGCGATTTGGGCAAGGGCGCGGCCAGCGCATTGAAGGACGCCGGCGGCGCTACTGCAGATTCCCTAAAAGACGCCGGTGGCGCTGCGGCAGATTCCATAAAGGATGCCAGTGGCGCTGCGGCAGATGCCCTTAAGAGCGCGGGCGACGGGCTGAAGGGCTTGTTCAAGAAATAATCTTACTAAGGCAAAACAATTCGCAGACGAAAAGGCAGGAATATGGAAAAGAAGACACAGAAGAGGAAAGACCGCCGCGTTGAGATGTCGGTCGAGGGACTCAAGGACGACTTCGCGTGGCACCTCAGGTATTCGCTCGCAAAGGGCGACACGCGTGCGACCGAGCGCGACGAATACACCGCGTTTGCAATGGCCGTCCGCGACCGGCTCGTCGAGCGCTGGATTTCGACTCAGGAGGAGTACGCGCGCCAGAACACGAAGCGCGTCTACTACATGTCGCTCGAGTTCCTGATCGGCCGACTCCTCGGCAACAACGTCATCAACCTCAAGGCCGACCAGCTCTGCCGCGAGGCGCTTAAGGAATACGGCATTGACTGGAACAGCCTGAGGGACTACGAGTCCGACGCTGGTCTCGGCAACGGCGGTCTTGGCCGTCTCGCTGCATGCTACCTCGACTCGATGTCGACGCTGAACCTCGCGGGCATGGGCTACGGTCTTCGCTACGACTACGGCATTTTCCGCCAGAAGATCGTGAACGGCAGCCAGGTCGAGGAGCCGGACCACTGGCTCAAGAACGGCTATCCGTGGGAGATGGCGCGTCCCGAGTACGCCCAGCACGTCCACTTCGGCGGCCATGTTGAGTGCCGTACGGACGGTGGTCGCCAGCAGTGGTACTGGGTTCCCGCCGAGACGGTCGAGGGCGTTCCGTACGACCTTCCGATCGTCGGCTACGACAAGGCCGTCAACTCGCTCCGCCTCTGGAGCGCGAAGGCCGTGGACGACTTTGATCTCGCCAACTTCGACAAGGGCTCGTACGTCGAGGCCGTCGAGCAGAAGGTGCTCGCGGAGAACCTGACCAAGGTCCTCTACCCGAACGACAACACGATGCAGGGCAAGGAGCTTCGTCTTCGCCAGCAGTACTTCTTCGTCGCCTGCTCGCTTCGCGACATTCTCAGGCGCTTCCGCCAGACGAACGACAGCTGGGATGCGCTTCCCGACAAGGTGTTCATCCAGCTGAACGACACGCACCCGACGCTTGTCGTGCCTGAGCTGATGCGCATCCTCATCGACCTCGAGGGGCTCGACTGGGACAAGGCGTGGGATCTGACCCGCCGCTCCACCGGCTACACGAACCACACGATTCTGCAGGAGGCGCTCGAGAAGTGGCCCGTTCCGATGATGGAACGACTCCTCCCCCGCCACCTCCAGATCATCTACGAGATCAACGGCCGTTTCCTCCAGGAGATCAGCTCGCTCTATCCGGGCGACATTGCGAAGCTCCAGAGGATGTCGCTCATCGACGAGAACGGCGAGCGCTACGTCAGGATGGCGAACCTCTGCGTCGTCGGCACGTCTTCCGTGAACGGTGTCGCCGAGCTCCACACCGAGATCCTGAAGACCACTCTTTTCAAGGACTTCTACGAGCTTTGGCCCGAGAAGTTCCACAACGTCACGAACGGCATCACGCCGCGTCGCTGGCTTCTCAAGGCGAACCCCTCGCTTTCGCAGCTCATCTCCGAGTCGATTGGCGACAGCTGGATCACGCGCCTCGACGACCTCAAGAAGCTCGAGAAGTTCTCTAACGACTCGAACTTCCTCTCGGCGATGGCGAAGATCAAGCGCAGCAACAAGGGCCAGCTCGCGAACTGGACGAAGAAGAACCTCGGCATCGAGCTTAACCCCGACGCCATCTTCGACGTCCAGGTTAAGCGCCTCCACGAGTACAAGCGCCAGCTCATGCTCGCGCTCTACATCGTCATGTTCTACAACCGACTCCTCGGCGACAAGTCCTACGACCCCGTGCCGCGCCAGTTCATCTTCGCGGCCAAGTCGGCCCCGGGCTACTACATGGCGAAGCTCATCATCCGCTTCATCCACGGCATCGCGAACGTCGTCAACGCCAACCCGAAGACGAGGGGCAAGCTCTCCGTCGCGTTTCTCCCCGACTACCGCGTCTCGCTCGCCGAGAAGATCATGCCGGCGTCCGAGGTCTCCGAGCAGATTTCGCTCGCGGGCATGGAAGCGTCTGGCACGGGCAACATGAAGTTCATGATGAACGGCGCTCTTACGGTGGGCACCTATGACGGCGCGAACGTCGAGATCCACCGCGAGGTCGGCGACGAGAACATGTTCCTCTTCGGCCTCAGGACCGAGGATGTGGCGAAACTCCGCCCGACCTACGTCTCGAAGGACTGGTACGCGAAGGATCCCGAGATCAAGCAGGCGCTCGACATGATCAAGTCGAACGTGTTCTCGCTTCTTGAGCCGGGTCTCTTTGAGCCGATCCTCCGCTCGCTTCTCGACTACAACGACTACTACATGCTTCTTGCCGACCTTCGCTCCTACAGCGAGGCGCAGGACCGCGTCGACGCCGCGTATCGCGATGCGAAGAAGTGGAACCGCATGTCGCTCGTCAACGTCGCGCGCTCGGGCTTCTTCTCGTCCGACCGCTCCGTGATGGAGTACGCTCGCGACATCTGGCACGTAAGCCCCGTAAAGCTCTGACGACATGTTCTGCAGGGCGCTGTCAGACGGGCGGGAGGTCTCGGTCCTCGGCTATGGGGCCATGCGACTTCCCACCGTCGACGGCGGCCATGCGAACGGCTGGGCGAAGAGCGGCTATTCCGAGTCCGGGATAGACCAGGAGCTTCTTGACTCGCAGGTCAAGTACATGCTTGACCACGGCGTCAACTACTACGACACGTCTCCCGCATACTGCCGCGGCGAGTCGGAGCGACGCCTCGGAGAGGCCCTTGCGAAGAGCGGCTACGCGCGGAAGGACTATCTCATCGCCACGAAGCTTTCGAACTTCGCGCCGTCGCAGTTTCCGCTTGACGAGTGCAAGAAGATGTTCGAGAACTCGCTGAAATTCCTGAAGACTGACTACATCGACAACTATCTCCTCCACTCGATCGGCAACGGCGGCTTCGATACCTTCTCAAAGAGGTATCTCGAGAACGGCGCCCTTGACTGGTGCGTGACGCTTCGCGAGAAGCGCCAGATCAGGAACCTCGGCTTCTCCTTCCACGGCGACCCGAAGGCGTTCGAGTGGTGCATCGAGCACCACGGCACCTACAAGTGGGATTTCTGCCAGATCCAGATGAACTACGTCGACTGGCGTCACGCGAAGGAAGTGAACGCGCGCAACCTCGACGCGAAATACCTCTACGACACGCTGACGGAACTCAAGATCCCCGTGGTCATCATGGAGCCGCTTCTCGGCGGTTCGCTCGCCCGCTTCAACGAGGCGGTCGCACGCCAGCTCGTTGCGCTCGACCCCGAGGCGTCGCTCGCGAAATGGGCGCTTCGCTTCTGCGCCAGCTTCCCGAACGTGATGACCGTCCTCTCGGGCATGACGCGCACCGAGCATATCGAGGAGAACGTCGCCACTTTCGAGAATTTCCGACCGTGCACAGACGCGGAGTTCGCGGCGCTTGAAAGGGCGGCGCTCGAGTACTTGCGCTGCGGCAACGTTCCGTGCACTTCGTGCTCCTACTGCATGCCTTGTCCGTACGGGCTCGACATCCCGTCGCTTCTACACTTCCGGAACGACGTACTCATGAAGGGCGGGAAGTCTGCAAAGGAGATTCTCGCCGCGTATGCGAAGGCCGTTCCCGAGGAGCTTCGCCGCGCAGACCACTGCACGGGTTGCGGCCTCTGCCGTCCCCACTGCCCCCAGCAGATAAACATCCCTGGCGAGATGGCGATGATCGACAGCCAGATCGACCTTTTGAAGAACGAGGTGGCACGCAGATGAAGAAGATCCTCAAAGTCGTCGTCGCCGCTTTTGTGCTTTACGCCGTGACCGCTGCGTTCTTCGGCTTTGACACTGACCTCGCCTGCCGCATCCAGCCCGCCGCGACAATCTGGTTTCTCGTTGTCCTTCTCCTGACGCCGCTCGTCGGACGGCTGTTCTGCGAATGCCTTTGCCCGCTTGGCATAATCCAGTCCGTCGTGAACTGGATATTCCATCCGACGACGAAGGTGCGCCGCGTCTGCACGCGTCTTCCTGAGTCGCACGCCCAGCAGACCGTTCGCTGGACGATTCTCGCCGTGTCGGGTGTGCTTGTGGCGACTGGCTTTGGCGCGGTCGGCTGGCTCTTGACGCCGTACTCCATCTACGGCAAGGCGCTGACGCTTTTCGCGCCCGGGCTCGCGCTCTTTGCCATCGTGGTTGTGCTTGCTTGCTTTGGCAAGGGGCGCATCTGGTGCAACTGGATTTGCCCTATCGGAACTCTTTTCAACCTTCTCTCCAGGAAAAGCGTCTGCGCCCACAAGATAGGTCCCGGGTGCGCGAACTGCAAGGCGTGCTTTGAGAATGGGGGAAAGTTGGAGGCTAAAGTTGGAGTTGGAGAAAAGACGATTCCACCCTCCAACTCCAACTCGGAACTCCAACTCGATTCTTCTGCTACGCGCCGCGAGGCGATCAAGGGAGTCGCAGTTCTTGCCGCGGCCGAGGCCGTTGAGAAGACGACCGACGGCGGTTTCGCGCCTGTGTCGCTCCCCGGCGTGCCTGACCGCCCCGCGGCGGTTCTTCCGCCTGGTGCCGTGGATCGCAAGGAATTCAACGTCAAGTGTGTCGCGTGTGGGCTTTGCATTGCGAACTGCCGCGGAGGGTGCCTCTCGGCCTCTACGAGCCTCAAGCGCTTCGGTCAGCCCGAAATGGACTTCAGGCGCGGCTACTGCCTTCTCGGGTGCAATTATGCCTGCGGACACGTCTGCCCGACGGGCGCGATCAACTGGATTCCGCGCCTCGAACGAAAGAACGTCCACATGGGCCACGCGATATGGAAGAAGGACCTCTGCATCCGCAAGGACGGAGTGGAGTGCACCGCTTGTTCGCGCAAGTGCCCGGTAGGCGCGATTCACATTGTTGAGGGATTCCCAGTCGTGGACAAGGGAGCATGCATCGGCTGCGGCGCCTGTGAGCATGTCTGCCCCGCGCGCCCGATGCCTGCGATTTTCGTCAAGGGCTTCGACCGCCAGCGCCTAGTTTGGCCAATGCCTAAGTAGTGATGAAAGAAGCATGCCGTCGCCCGAATGTGCAAAGTCAATTGGGTGTGAGCGCTTACGCGCGACCACGAACGCCGGGCTGTCGCGGCAATCGCTTCGCGATTATGATGTCGCCGCGTTGCGCTAGGACTTGAGTCGCTGCGCGACTCGCCCGCGCATCGCGTCGGCATCGCCCCTTCGGGTCTGCCGCGCCACCCGGACACGAATGCCGCCTTCGCGGCACACGAATTTACACGAATCGCTGTGAAACGCGCTGCACCATACAGCGAGAAGGAAATGCAGTTATTCCGACTGGCAATCATCCATTAGTGGGATAGAGGTGGTCAATGTTCGTGTAGCCAGCGACGCAGGCGTTTTCGTGGTCGCGCGTACGCGCAAAGCGTAATTGGCGGCACATATGGAGCCGTATATGTGGAATCGCGACGATGCTGATATGCCGTGCTCTCGCACATAAAAATCTCGGTGGGCCCCCGAAATTCCTAATTGCGTGAATTTGCGTGTTTTGCTATTATACCGATGTTCCGACGGGGGCAACCCCCGATTCGGGGCGATAGATTTCCCGCGCGGCGGTAGGGGCGTCTCTCCGAGACGCCCGCCCACCACTGCGGACTTGGGGAACATTGAGAGGTGAGTAAATTTCATATAAAGGGCTTGTAATTGAACCTGAATGACTACATAGGCGAGGCGACGGCCTACGACAAGAAGCTGATGCTTGAGCGCAAGGACCCGACGAGTTGGCTCAAGAGTGTCAGCGCGTTCGCCAACACGCAGGGCGGAAGGCTACTCTTTGGCGTAGCGAACGACGGCGTACTTGTCGGCCTTGCCGACGCGCAGGCAGACGCCGAGTTCATCAGCGAGGCAATCAAGGCACAGATGGATCCCGTGCCGGAAATCGACCTCTCGATCCATGAAGAGGGCGGCAAACAGTTCGTGGTCGTCGAGATAAAGGCCGGTTCGGAGACGCCGTACTACACCTTCGTCAAAGGTCATCGCGACGCCTTCATCCGCATTGGCAACGAGAGCGTCAAGGCCAATGCAATCCAATTGAAGCGGCTTGTGCTGAAAAGCACGGGGCAAACCTGGGACGTCCTTGATTCGCCGTTTTTGCGCACGAACTATGCGTTTGACGCTCTGCGAGCGGCGTATTTCAAAAAGACAGAGATGCCCTTTGAGGAAAGCGACTTCAAATCGTTTGGACTTGTCGGCAGTGATGGATTTCTGACGAATGCAGGAGCTCTGTTTGCCGACGATTCTCCAATTCGCCATTCGCGTTTATTCTGTACACGGTGGAGAGGTTTGACCAAGGCCGATGGGGTCATGGAGGCTGTGGACGACCATGAGTATTCCGGTAGCCTCCTTTCGCTCCTGAGTGCAGCAAAGCTCTTCGTTGAGACGAACTCCAAGATGATGTGGCGCAAAAAACCAGGTGGCCGTGATGAGTTCCCGGAATATCCGCGTCGCGCATACGAGGAGGGGATCGTGAATGCACTCATCCATCGCGACTACCTGGAGGTTGGCAGCGAAGTTCATATCGACATATTTGACGATCGGATGGAGATATTCTCTCCCGGCGGGATGCCGAGCGGAGACATAGTGCAGGACTTGGGATTGCACCGAGTATCGTCACTGCGTCGTAATCCTGTCATTGCCGACCTCTTCCAGCGGCTTGATCTTATGGAACGGCGTGGCAGTGGGTTTGGCAAGATACTCCGCGCATACGACCTTGAATCACACAAGCGCGGACGGGATTTCAAGGTGCTGTTCAGCTCGATTCACATGGGTTTCACGCTTGTATTGCCGAACCTGAACTATGGGCAGACAATTGAGGGCCTTGTAGGCGAAGAACCGATGGATGGCAGCGGCAAGGCCGATGTGATGGGTGAATCTTTGGTAAGGGCCGTTGTCGACGTGGATTGGGACGTGGATAAGAACGTGGTTAGGATTTTGGACGTGGTTAAGGGCGATCCTCATGTCACGCAGCAAGAGATTGCGACCAGGCTGAACTTGTCGCTTCGAGGAGTGGAAGATATGATAAAGAGAGCTAGGGAGAAAGGACTCATCCGACGTGTCGGCGGCAAACGCTTTGGCCATTGGGAGGTTGTGAAGTAATTTTTCGGAGCGGCGAGACGTCCCGTCTCGCCGAGAATTTCAAAATCCCGCCCTTGCCGAATGCAAGGGCTTTTGCTATTATATTTATTGACGTTCCGACGGGGGCAGCCCCCGATTCGGGGCGATAGATTTCCCGTGCGGCGGTAGGGGCGTCTCTCCGAGACGTCCGCCCACCACCGCGGTCATGGGACGCGTCGAGTGAAAGCCTAGGAAACTTAACTCGTGATGACGCATGAAGAGGACACTGCCGGTCCGTGCAGTTTCGCCTCCTTCGGTGTATCATCACAGGTCCATCCTAGGCACCTCACTCGATGCATCGGAGGAGGTGTTATTTTCCCCGCGCCAAATCCGATTGCTACGAGGAGGGGGAATCGGCGCGCCATTCTTTCAACCGAGCCGAGAGCGGCGAGCCGTAGAACAAGGCGTGGAGAAGGATAGACTGCATGAAGCAAGACTTGATTAATCTTGTCAAAACGACTGAGAAGAAATATGTGGTGGCTTTGTCGGCAAGTGCAAATCGAGGCAAGACGTCCATCTTGCTGAAGCTTGTCGATATATTTCGCGCGAATAAAACTGTTGCTCTTGTTGATATGGCGCCAATGCTAACCGCAAAAGACGAAATGTGGTGCTTTGAGATGGATGGAATAAAAATCGGAGTAGTGACTGGCGGTGATGATGCCAAGGCTATTGATATGGGGTTCGATTTCGCTGACAGAAATAATTGCCGAATATTGTTTTGCGCAACACGCTATTATTCTAATTCGCCGTCGTGGCAACAGTTTTTAAAACGGTGTTCAAGCGGCGGATATGCCTATGATTGGCAGACGGTAAAGCAATATTCTGAGGCGACACTTGAAGTTATGCATCGTGATGTTGCGGAGAATGTGCTTTTGAAAATGTTGTGATACTGATGACTGATGATGGCGAACAATGTAGCGGCAAGTGCGATAATAGAAAGGTAGCGTAATGTGAAATGGATTATCTTGGCTGGCTCAAGCAATACGCGCAAAACATGGACACTGACGGAGGTTGTAATTGCGCTTGTGAAGACTTGCGGCGGACAACTCGTGTCGCCAAGTCTTTTGCCGATACCGCACCCTCTAGTGCCGTCACAAAAATGGCCATATTATAGTGACGGAACTTACGAAATAAGATATCGCGGGAGAGTAATAATTGTTAAAACTGATGGTGATACGCCGGGCATCGTTGATGATGGTTTCAAAAAGGCGAAGGCTCTCAATGCCGATATTTACATTTCTGCTGCGCATGCTAGGAGTAGGTCTGGGCATGTGGCAACTATTGATAAGATAATATCATCAAATTTGGCAGAAGTCTTTGTAATTGGCGCATTGGATCATGACGACAACAGAAAACCAGCAGTTGCTAAATGGCGGGTGCAGCAAATCATAGACATGCTTTAACGGTGAAAGGAGCTTGCCATGTCTTTAAAGTATGCTGAGATATTGAACTTTGATTCAATCATCAGAGATGAATGGGTTGAAAAGGCCAGGCATCTGCATGGCCCCAATGGTTCTATAGGAATAGCCTCGCCAATGATCCGCCCGTACCTGGAGCAAGGGGCAAAGAGGAGCTTGGTTTCGTTGCTCGCTGCGATGAGAACGATCAGGGATTACTTGCCTGAAGATAAAAAGAAGGACTTTGAGAATCGATGCTATAAAGACACGCAAGTTTTGTATGGGCTGAAAGATGTGTGTGATTCAATTGGTCCCATATAAACAAAGGAAGAAATGCTATGAGAAAGATATATTGTATTGCCGCACTAATGCTTGTGACAAGCGCGTTGGCAGATTATGTGGACGCAAGCGGCGAAACGTATCAATCGATAGATTACATAGTGGCGACAGGCGGCCAATGGATAGTTACTGACATAAGGCCAACATGCACAGACAAGGTCAAAATGAAGTTTCGCCTTTCTTCTACAGCGAAGACGCAAGCCCTTTACTGCTCTCGTACAACGATGACGACAAACACATTTACCGCATTCTTCATTGAGGGTGTGGTGCGGTGTGATCGCAATACGAATACCTCTACAAAGGGGAACACTTCTCCAAGCGTTAATGGTGATACAACTTTCGTGGCAGACTATGCCTCACGTAGGTTTTCAGTCAACGGCATTGACCAAGATGTAATGATGGCAGAGGGCGACTATACACCAGGCAGTGATTTAATGCTTTTCGCGAGCCACAAAAAGGGGGGTGATCTTTCGGCGGATGTCGCGGCAAGGGATGTTGACAATAGAGCGACATATAGGCTGTACTATTTTGAGCTCTATTCAGCTGGTTGTGAAGAACCTAAACATCGCCTGATGCCTGTGCGACGTAAATCTGACTTGGTTGTTGGACTATATGATAGTGTGGTTGGTAAGTTTTATGGTCCTGCCGACAATTCGGAAGCCTTTGTTTCCAGTCCGTCATTTTTGAGTGTTCAGGTAGATTCTACAGCGCGGTCGATATGTACGCTTTTCCCGAATGACTATGCCAACATCACTAGTGTAGTGCTATGCGCAGGAATGACAACGATTCCTTCTTCATTTTTTTCTGGGTGCAACAATTTGAAAGATGTGCTTATTCCTGATACTGTAACATCAATTGGCAAAAATGCATTCGCTGATTGCTCAAGCTTGGAGTCTATTGTGATTCCAGATAGTGTCACGCGAATTGACGAAGGTGCATTTAGCGGTTGTGGTGGTCTGGTTAGCATGGTGTTGCCTTTTGTCGGGTCAAGACGAGGGATTGCCGAATCGCCGTCTGCGGTGTTTGGATATATTTTCGGTGGAGTAGCGTTCTCTGGCGGACAGAAAACGAGTCAGTGCTATTCGTCAGAGCTTCGGCAAAAAATCTCTCCATCTGGTATTTATTATTATGAATCTCCTCATGCAGACTATTACATTCCGACTTCGTTAAAGACAGTTGTTCTGACGGATGAAACGATGATAGGGCGCGGTGCGTTCTACGACTGCAGTGGTCTTACTAGTGTGACTATCCCGAATAGCGTGAGGAGTATTGAGAGCGTTGCGTTCTCTGGCTGTAGCGGGCTAACGAAAGTGACTATTCCGCAATGTGTCTGCTCGTCCAAATTGTCAACGGTTTTTTCTTCAGCATACCAGAATATAACACATGTTGAGATCCTTAGCGATGTCAGACAGATTGGGCCGTCTGCATTTGCTGGCTGCGATGCTCTTATGAGTGTGATGATACCCAATGGCGTGACTAGCATCGGTGCTTTCGCTTTCTCCGGCTGCGGTAGACTTGCGAACGTGATGATACCTGACAGTGTGATAAGCATCGGGGATAACGCCTTCTACGAATGTAGCAGTCTCGATAGTGTGACGATACCCAACGGCGTTAAGTGCGTCGGTACTTCTACATTCTTTGGTTGTGGTGGGCTTGCGAACGTGACGATACCTGACAGTGTGATAAGTATCGGGGATAAAGCCTTCTACGGATGCAGGAGTCTTGGCGGCGTGACGATACCAAGCAGTGTTGTGAGCATCGGTACTTCTACATTTTCTGGCTGTAGTGAGCTGGCGAGTGTGGCAATACCGGACGGTGTGACAAACATCGGGGATTCCGCATTCGAAGGTTGCTGCGGGTTGACAAAAGTGACTATCCCGAATAGCGTAACGAATATGGGGGATTCAGTGTTTCGGTATTGCAGTGGTTTGGTTGCTTTCAATGTTTCTTCGCAGAATCAAATCCTTTCAACAGAGAGTGGTCTTTTGTTGTCTAAGGATGGAAAGAACTTGATTTATGGGGTCAATGGTGAAGAAATAAGAATCCCTGATAGCGTTACGAGCATTGACGCATATGCGTTCTACGGCTGTAACGGGATTACAAGTGTGATTATCCCGAATGGTGTAACGAATGTCGGTGATTCTGCGTTCTTGGGTTGTGATAGATTGGCAAGCATAATGTTGCCGTGGCAACTTTTGTCGCCCGGATTGGTTGATGGGCTACTGTCACCTGCTGATTGGGCATTGTTGGCAACAAATTCGGATGGCATGAAAGAATATCGGTCGGCGGCAATTGGCCACAACGCTTCCTCGACTATGACGTTGACGCTTGTTGGAGCGTGTGACTTTACATTTGACTGGAAGGTGTCAAGCGCATCTGGAGATGATTACCTACGTTGGTATCTTGATGGCGTAGAGATGGCAAGGATAAGCGGAACTGGTGGCACGTGGCAAAATGTATCCGTTTCAGTCCCAACTGGGGATCATATAATAAAGTGGACTTATTCAAAAAATGGTAACGGCACTTCTGGTGCAGATTGTGGTTGGGTGCGGATTCCCAAGCTGACTGAACTTAGGAAGCTTGCTGGTCTGTTCCCAGATTCTTACCCAACTCTCAGATGTGTGACATTGACTGGACAGACAGCAGAGATTCCTACTCATGCGTTCGACGGTTGCGCGTCCTTGACGGCCATAGATATCCCTTCGTCAGTGACAAATATTGGAATTGCGGCATTTGCTGGGTGTATTGGTTTGACGAGCGTAGTGATTCCGGACAGTGTGACGAGCATCGGAGATTTGGCATTCAGTGATTGTGGCGGTCTTACGAGCGTGGCGATTCCGGACAGCGTGATGTGCATT
The DNA here is from genome assembly GCA_017547265.1 of Kiritimatiellia bacterium. The sequence continues at coordinate 14,109 of JAFYQC010000319.1, forward strand.
GGAGCGTCAGCTTTTTATAACTGCAGTAGTCTTACGAACGTGACGATTGGGAGCGGCGTAACGAGCATTGGGACGTCTGCGTTCTCCGGTTGCAGTGGCCTTACGAGCGTGACGATACCAGACAGCGTTACGAGCATCGGGCAGAATGCGTTCTACAATTGCAACGGTCTTATGAGTGTGACGATTCCCGACAGCGTTACGAGCATCGGGTCATCTGCGTTCTCCGGTTGCAATGGGCTTAAGGACGTGGTGATACCGCAATATGTTCTTGATCGTCAAATCCGTAATGTGTTTTCATCATCCTGTCCGTCGATTACGAATGTAGCGTATTCTTCGGTCATAACCTACATCGGGTCTTCTGCGTTCTCCGGCTGCAGCGAGCTGACGAGCGTGACGATACCGGACAGCGTGACGAGCATCGGGTATGGTGCATTTTACGGTTGCAGCGGACTTACGAGCATAACGATACCGCAAGTTGTCTGCGACATGGGGCTTTCGACGGTTTTTCCTGCGGTGTATCAGACGATATCAAGTGTGCATATCTCGGACAGTGTTACGAACATCGCTGACTATGCGTTTGCGGGGTGTGCGAATTTGCAGACGGAAGTGTGGGGCGGGTATAGAGTTTTGGATGGATGGCTGATTGGCTATACGGACGAGGCGGAGGAGACGATTCCAGATGCCGACAAGTTGAAGGGGATTTGCAGCGAGGCGCTGAAGGGATGTATGGCGTTGAGACGGCTGGAGTTCGGCGACAGGGCGCGGCTTGTGTCCATTGGCTCGGAGGCGCTTAAGGGTTGCACGGAGCTGAAGACGCTAGTTTTGCCGCCGAGCCTTACGCGAATTGGTGACGAGGCATTTATGGGATGCTCGTATCTCGACAATGTAATCGTGCCGGGCGGAGTGAAGTCCATTGGCAATCGCGCGTTCAAGAACTGCACCGGATTCACGTGGGCGCAGATCGAGCATGGCGTGGAGTCGATCGGGGAAGAGGCGTTCTGCGGGTGTTGGCGGATTACGGAAGTGGATATTCCGTCGTCCGTGTCGTCGATTGGAGCCAACGCCTTTGGCGGCGACAGTTTGATAACCAAAGTTGCATTGCGCGGAGACACGAGAAAGGTGTCCGAGATATTCTCGACTTATGCCCAAATCACGGAGGCGACGGTAAAACCCGGAACCGGCGCTCTTGTGGACGGACTGTTCAGCAGGTGTGCAGGATTGAGGAGCGTGTATTTCATCGGCAACTGTCCAGAACTCAAGAACGACGGAAGGAATCTGTACGAGGGAACGCCCTACGACAGTTGGGATTATTACTATGATCCATACTACAATTCATACGAGTGGAAGTCCGCCTCGCTCGTCACGTATGTTGACAAGGATTCGACCGGGTGGGACGGCACACCGGGATCGCATGTGCTGCCAATGAAGTGGCCTCTTGAAGGAAACTATCGTCGCGAAATAATGTACACTGATGCTGTCAGTACGCCTTGTGCCGTTGCGTTTGACGCAAACGGCGGGACGCCTAAGATGCAGAGCGAGGAACAGATTTCAGAATCGCTGTTCGTCCTGCCGAACGAACCGACACGTGAAGGGTATGTGTTCATGGGTTGGTGGACAGAGAAGAACGGCGGCGTAAAAGTGACGGATGAGACTGTGTTCTTGACCGGCGTTTACGAGACGCTTTACGCCCACTGGCTTAGTGAGCGCGTTGTGCAGGCGCAGGTGCTGGAGAAAGTTTTCTCTGGGGTTGTCACGGTTGAACTTGGCGAGGACGGCCACATTGTTGTGACACTCACTTTAGATGTGGACGGAACTGTGGATATCCCTGATAATGTGGGGCCAGTGACGATTGATTTGAATGGACACAACATGGTGGGGGATGACGGCGGTCTCGGGGAGACCGCCCTACCAGGTGGGCCGGCGATTAGGATTGTGGCAGGAGATGGCGAAGGCAGGGCTACGCGGCTGGCGATTGTCGATACGGCGGAGGGCGAGAAGGGGCAGATTTTCGGCGGAGGCGAGAGCTCGGGAATTGAGGTCGCGGAAGACGCCGCGACAGGCGTGAAGCTTGACGTCGAAGAGGGCGTTGGCGTCTTCAACGGCGACGGGAGCGAGCAGGAGCTTAAGCCGAAGCTTATTGGTACTGGCAAGGTGACGGTGCCGAAAACGTGGAAGACGGGCCAGAAGGTTACGTGGAAGGCGACGGCCGACAAGGGCAGCGTGTTCGCGCATTGGGATGGTCCGCTCGTCGATTCGCTGAACCTCACGATGAACGAGCGGCGCAATCCGTCTTTGGCGTTCGCCGTGCCGGAAGGATTCGACACGAATCAGGTCACGGCGGTGTTCATCCCGATAGACGACGACGGACTTTACACGCTCGGCATCACGCAGACGGAATTCGAGCTGAAGGAAGCAGTGTCCGCCGTCTGGGTGACTGACGACTCGCAGTCGTATGTGACGGCCACGGCAAGCGGATTGCCGACGGGGCTCAAGTTCGACGCGAAAAAGATGACGATTACTGGAACCCCGACGAAGAGCGGCGTCTACTGGGTGCAGATCAAGGCGAAAAACGCCTCCGGCTACCAGTGGGCGGAGAACGTGAGGGTGACGGTCTCAGGAGGCGGTACGGAGGCGAAGGAGCCGAAGCTGACGCGCACGTCGTACTATCCGCTCACGGTAATCTGCGCCAACGAGGGCGGCACGGTAAGCGGAACTGGAGTGTACGCAGAGGGCAAGAAGGTGTCGGTAAAGGCGACGCCCGCGAAGGGGTATGTGTTCGCCGGTTGGCATGAAACGGCGAACAGTGAAAAGGGAACGGTGAATAGCGTGGATGGTGCGGATTATCGTTCGGCATCTCTGAACGTGACCGTTCCGGAGACGCGGTATGTGTTCGCGCTGTTTGCCACGAAGGAAGACGACGCCGACAGTCTGAAGGTCGCGGTGGAGGATGTGACGACGGAGAAGGACGGAACAATTGCGCTCGACTTGGGCGCGTGCGTAGCGTCGTTGTCGCTTCCGAAGCTTGCCGTCTCGGGTCTGCCGTCCGGCGTCAAGTACGACGCTAAGACGTTGAAGCTTACCGGCAAGGCGACGAAGCCGGGCGTCTACACGGTGACCGTGAAGGCTACGAACGCGGCAGTGACCAAGGCGACCGATGCGAGCACGACGACATTCAGGATCACGGTGCCTAACTTCGAGTGCGCGGCGCTGCCGGGGCTCAAGCCTGAAACCGATGCATACGGCGTTGTCAGGTCCGGCGTCATATTTGACGACGGTCTTGTGGATTGCACGCCCGCCGACGGCTGGACCGTCAAGGCGGCGGGGCTGCCCGCCGGGCTGAAGTTCGCCACCAAGGAGACGAAGGATGCGATGTATGGCATCGTCCCCGCATGGACTGTCTATGGCGTCCCCACGGCGAAGGCCGGGTCCTATACGGTGACGTTCACGGCGTCGAAGAAGGGCGCGGCGAACCAGATCGCGACGATCACGCTCAATGTTGAGGCGCTGCCCGGCTGGGTCGTCGGGACGTTCTACGGAAAGAATGTAGCACGTGGACTACGTGGGACGTGGACTTGCCCCCAGCAGTTCACAGTCACAATTTCCGCCAACGGCAAGATCAGCATGAAGACCGTCTCGCCAGGCGAAGGTGCGGAATCGCGTACGGCGCAGTTGACCGAATGCCGAGAAGACGGCATTTTCGCGTTTTCGTTCCACTATGCGTCTGGGCGCAAAGGGAAAGATGGATACAGCGAGGGAGATTGCGCGGGTATCATAAGTCCGGTCGCGTACGGAGAAGATGGAGCATTGCTGGGATGCCTGACTACGCAAGACATCGGCGTATGCGATGAAAATGATAGTCCCTTTGAGAGTAAAGGTGTTGTGTATCAGTCCCTCTATTCCCGCAAGCCCGCCGTGTCCGGACTGCCTGTGTTCGGGAAGGACAACATAAGGGTTGTTCCGGTCAAGTCCGACTGCAGCGACGGCGAAGTGACGCTCAAGTTCGGGACGAAAGGCGCGGTCACGGCGGCTTGGTCCGGGACGAAGCCGGCCGCCACTTGTTCGTCCTACATCTCGCCATACGCTCGCGATGCCGACGGAACGGTGCACGCCAAACTTTGGTTGACGTTCCTTGACAAGACGCGCATGAACTTCCACGGTCATCCTGTCCAGACTGGATTTGAATTCGATCTTTTGATACCTGCCGCCGACAAGGTTTCGGCATCTGACGTGGATGTCGTCTCCGCACGCCTGACGTCCATTATAGCAGATATCTCTAATGGCGATGATGTGGAGCTTGTGCAGCAATAGTGCACTATCAAGCATGCGGACATAGGCCCATGCCTAAGTAATGCCGTTGGTGTCGGCGGTGTTGCTTGGCGGCGGAGCGAAGGTCCGAGCGAGAGGATACGGCGTATTCGCCGAGGTTTCCTCGAGGAGGAGCCTTCGGGCGCCGACAAGCTCAATTGCCATAAATTACCGTTTGTCGGGTGGGCGCACATTTTGATATAATTTACAAAAGCTTATAGGAAAGGAAGGGCAAATGAACGACATCACCTTCGAACAGGCATGGAACTACGGCGGCCCGCTCATGTGGGTTCTCGCACTTTTCTCTGTATGGGCGCTCGCGCTCATGATATATCTCTGGTATTCGCAGCGCGCCGGAATCGTCATTCCTGAGGCGGTCTCGCGCATCTGCGCGTCGAAGGACCCCGAGTCCGAGGGTGGCCGCGTCGCTGACCGCCTTATGTCGCAGGTCGAGTGGCTTGCAGACCTCGGCGCGATCGCTCCTCTCGTCGGACTTCTCGGAACCGTGCTCGGCATGTTCCAGGCGTTCGGTGGAATCGCCTCCGATGTCGCGGCGGGCGCGAAGCCGATGGTTCTCGCGCAAGGCGTTTCGCAGGCAATCGTCACGACGATCTTCGGTCTCGTGGTCGCGATTCCTTCGCTTCTCGCATACGCGTTCTTCCGCCGTCGCGCACAGCGCCGCATCGCCGAGGTCGAGGAGCGTGTCATAGAGCACTTCGCCTCTCAAGCCGTCTGACGTCGCCTACAAGGAGAGGCCAGGAATGAAGTTCAAGAAGAGAAGCCAGTCTAAGGCGACCGCGTTCGCGCTCACGTCGATGCTCGACGTGATCTTCCTGCTGCTCTGCTTCTTCGTGACGGTCAGCGTGTTCTCTCAGTGGGAGAGCGAGATTTCGATCAAGCTCCCCAACGCGAAGACCGCCGAGACGCCGGAGCGGCTCCCAGGGGAGATCATCGTCAACCTCTCGAAGGACGGCAAGATATCTGTCAACTCAGTCGCGCTCACGCTTGGCGACCTTTGCGCGCGCCTTTCGAAAGTCGCGAAGTTCTATCCCGGCCAGCCGGTGATAATCCGCGCCGACAAGGAAGTCCGCTACGAGGCCCTTGTCGAGCTGATCGACACGTGCCGTGCGGCGGGAATATGGAACTTCTCGCTCGCCACCGACAACTCGGAAGGGAAGGAATGACGCTTTCGGCGATAGTTCTCGCCGCGATCGCGGTTCTTCCCGCCGACCGTCTCGCGATGGCCGACCGGCTCTTCAACCGCGGCGAATATGCCGCGGCAAAAGAGGAGTACGCGGCGCTTCGCGGCGAGAAGTCGGTTCCTGCTGACGAACTACTCTATCGTCTTGCCGAGTGCGACAGGGTGCTCGGGAAGTCGGCTGACGCCCGCAGGGAGTACGGCGAGCTCCTTGAGAAGTTTCCGACGTCCGCTCGCGCAGACCGTTCGCGGCTGATGCGCGCTCTCGCTGGCACGCCCGAGGAGCGCGCCTCAGAACTCAAGGTGCTTGACTCCGACCGCGTTGCCACTGACATTCGCGCCGCTGCGCTCTACTACCTCGGTTCCGCTGCGAACGATCCTGAGATGCTCGCGCAGTCCGTGCGCCTCGATCCCAAGGGCAAGTACGCGCCCTACGCCGATTTCCACCGCGCTGCGATCCTCGTGAAATCTCCCGACGCCGCTGTGCGCCGCAAGGCCGTCGAGCTCCTTCTCGGCATCGCCTTTGGCAAGGAGTCGGCGTTCTCCGAGGATGCGCTCTATCTCGCCGCAGTCCAGAGCTACAACGAAAAGAAGTATGGCGAGGCCTCGAGTGTCTTCAACCGCTACCTTAAGCGCTACCCCGGAGGGAAGCACGCCTCCGAGGTGAGGACGATGACGGCGTGGAGCAACTACCTCGGCGGCAAGTACGCCGACTGCGCAGCGCTCTGCGGCGAAGGTGCGACCGATGACTTCGCCTACCTGCTCGGCGCGTGCGCCTATGCGACCGGCGACAACGAAGCCGCCATGCGCTTTTTCAAGTCGTATCTCGAGAAGTTCCCCCAGGGGCGCTTCCGCTCGAACGCGGAGCTGCCGCTTGCCCGAATGGGCTTTGACTCGGCGTCGTCGGGCGGCAACCAACCTGGCGTCATAGAGAACGCGAAGAGGGCCTATGCGCTTTCGGGGCTTTCGTGCGATTCGCTGCGGCTCGCCTGGGCCTACGAGTCGACTGGCAAGACGGCCGAGGCCGAGGCGCAGTATGCGGAGACGGCATCGAAGTTCCCCGGAACCGACGATGCCGCCGAGGCGCTTTTCCGCAAGGCGATGATTGCCGCTCGCGCAAAGAAATGGTCTGCCTGCGAGCTTGCTCTCGCCGAAGCGCTTTCATCTGGCCGCAACGCCAAGCGCCGCGCGGAGTCCCTCTACTGGCGCGGAGTATCGGCGGTGCAGCTTGAGCACGAGCAGGAGGGTGCGGGGTTCCTTAAAGAAGCGCTTTCCGCCGGGCTCCCGCTTGACGAGTCGCGCGAGGCGCGGCTGATGCTCGCCGACTACGCATGGCGCTCTGGGAAGACCGACGAGGCGAAGGCGGAATACGCGAAGCTCGTGCGCGAGGGCGCGACGGATCGCATGTCCGCCTCCAAGGCACTTTCGGTTGGAAAGCTTCTCGGCGGCGAGGAGGCGAAGATATGCGCGAACCAGTTAATAGCGGGCGATTCCGCCGAATGGCGACAGGCGGGCCATGTACTAATGGGAACTGTGGAGGAGAAGGCCGAGAACTTCACGAAGGCCGTCGTGTCGTACAGGAAGGCGATGGCCGAGGACGCGTGCATTGCCGACCTCGCGCCTGCATCGCTCGCGCTTGGCAAGCTTGAACTTGGCCTTGGTGAGCACGACAAGGCCGACGCGACGCTTCGCCGCGCCGTAGAACTCAATTCAGAGTCTCCGCGCGCTCGCGCTGAAGCGTATGTCGCGCTTGCGAAGAACGCCGCCGCGAGGGGCGATGCCGAGACTGCGAGAAAGTACGCGACGGTAGTGACCGCGCTCTTTGCGGACGAGGAACTTTGCGCCGAGGCGAAGAAGATCTTGGGCGAACATCCGGAGGCGGCGAAATGACGAGGGAGAGCCGCGAGAACCTGCTCGTCGTGGCGATCGTCCTCTCGATCGGAGCTCATGTCGCGCTCATGTTCGGGATTCGCGCGCAGGTGATGACGCATGTCGACCGCTCGTCGCTCCATTCGCACCACCGCGAGGCGATGCGCGTCAGCGACTACGAAGAGATAGAAGACCCCGTGCGCATCGAGCGCATCAAGGACATAATGTCCGCGAAGGAGGCGCCCGAGGCCGAGGCCGACGAGCCTGTGGGGCCTGCGACGGAGCAGATTCCAGACAGCGCCGAGAAGCACTGGGACGGCGACGTTCCGGCACCTGCGGCACCAGAGCTTTCGTCAGTTCCTGTTCCTGCCGAGAAGTTCGAGGCGTCGCCGCTTGAGCTTTCCGAATCTACCGCACCCGACCCGCTTCCTGTAGCGGAGTTCTCAGTTCCGAAGAGCCGTGCCCTCACGGCGCCAGATCTTACGCCAGGAGCGGTGTTCGCGATGCCGGCGTCGTTCGGCGTTCCCGACGCGAAGGTCGCAGTTCCAACGTTTGCCGCGGTTCCAGTGGAGCGCACTTCGATAGCCGCAGACAAGAAGCCGTCGGCGCCGGAGTTCGTCCCTTCGCAGGAAGTCTATGACAGGGTCGACGAGAAGATCGTCGAGCAGGAGAAGGACGCCATCCGCGAGCTGATGAAAGTCGATGAGGCCACGCCCCTCGAAAAGTTCGTAAACCTGTCGGCGTCTAGGTTCGAAGACGCGCAGTGGACTTATTTCCGGATTAATGTCGCGCCGAAGGCCGAGCTTCCCGTAGTGCCAAAGGACGTCGTCGTGATTCTCGACGCGTCCGGCTCGATCGGTTCAGAGCGCCTTGCGAGCTGTCGCCACGCCGCCAAGCAGATACTGCGTTCGGCGTTCAACACGGGCGACAGGTTCAATCTCGTCGCGTTCCGCAACAACTTCTCCTACGCTTTCCGCCGCTGGCAGGAGTGCGACAAAGAGTCGTTTGCTGCCGCTGACAAGTGGCTTGCGAATCTTTCTGCCTACGGACGCACCGATGTGTTCGGGACGATCCGTTCTGTTCTCACTCTCCCGCGCGACCCGGCGAGGCCGCTCATCGCGCTTGTCGTGACCGACGGCGACGCCAATGCCGGCGTCAGCGACACGGCGCAGATACTTTCGAAGTTCACCGACTTGAACGACGGTCTCGTCTCCGTTTACATGTACGGCGTCAAGGAGAGCGCCAACCGCGAACTTATCGACGTTCTTACCCATGGCAACCGTGGCGAAAGCTTTATCTATGGCGGACTTCGCTGGAAGGCTGGTTCCGGGATAGAGAAGCTCTCCGACCGCTTCCGCGACCCTGTTCTCTCTGACATCCGCGTCGTGTTTTCCGCCAATTCACAGGCCGAGGCGTATCCGCGGCTTATCAAGAACCTCTATCGTGGCGACGCAGTGACGATTGTCGGGCGCGTTCCGAAGGGGCGCAGCGAAGTCGCGTTTTCGCTTAAGGGCCTCAATGGCAAGAAGACCTACGAGGCGTTCTTCAAGGTGCCGCTTGGCAAGATCGCCACGGATCCGGCGCTTGCCGGCGCCTGGGCTGAAGAGGCCGCGATAGACGCGAAGCTGAAATGACCGCGAAGCCCGTCGAGATCAGCGTCGTAGTTCCTTGCTGGAACGTGGAGCCGTATCTCGCCCGTTGCCTTGAAAGCGTGTTTGTGGCGCTTCCTTCCAATGCCGAGGTGATTGCAGTAGACGACGGTTCGACCGACGGAACGCTCGCCATTCTCGAATCGTCTGCCAGGAGCGAGCAACGCCTCAAGGTTCTTGCCCGTCCGCACCGCGGCGTATCTGCCGCGCGCAACGCTGCGCTCGATGTGGCAAAAGGGCGGCTTATATTCTTCGTCGATCCTGACGACACGGTACATGGCGACTATTTCTCCGCGATGACGGCTGCCCTTGACCGCGATGGCGCAGATGTCTGCGTTTGCGCCTACGAGGGGTCGCCACTAAAGGGCGACTACCGTTTCCGCACGAACGCGGAAATCCGCACTGGGTATTTGCCGCGTGTCTTCGGGTATTCATTCGACGACGTCCGCGCATGGTATTCAGGGAAGCCGCTTTTTTCGGACCGCGAGATGGCGGGCGTGTGGAGATTGGCGTTTCGCCGCGAGCTTGTCGAGGGAATCCGCTTCGACGAGACAATCGAGCTCTACGAGGACGCGATGTTCGTCTCAGAGGTGCTTCTCCGTGCGAAGTCAATGACATGCGTGCCGAAGGAGATATACTGCGTCACGGCGCGCGACGATGGCGCGATGAGGTCAATACCGCGCGACGGTGTGCGGCTATGTCGCAACAAGCTTCGCCTTCTCGCGAAGCGCCGCGCACTCGACGAGGCGGAAGGCGGTGCGCTCGGGCCTCTCTACGCGGCGTCGTGCGTCTTCTCCGCGCTTGAAATCCTTTCATGCACTATTCGCGGCCGACTTCCGCGCCGCGAGGGGCGTAAGTGCCTGCGCGAATATCTTTCCGACCCCTTTGTCCGCTCGTCCGTCAAGGCGTTTCCGCTTTCGTGGAAGAAGCCGATAGTCGCTGCCGCAGTCGTGGTGTTGCGGTTTATGGCTCGATAGTTTTTTGTGCTGTGCTGGGTTGCCTGTCAACGTGCGGTGGCGCGGACGCGACGGGGCGAGTTTCGGCTTAGGGCTCGCTAGCTTTGCCGCGGATACGCGGCAAAGCTCCGGCAAAAAAGCCGGTGGCGACATCGATTTCGCGGTCTTTCACATTTTGCCAGTGCCGTCAAGCCTCCCGGCAAAATGACGACGCGTCGAAATCGGGTCGCTTCCGTCTTTTTCGTCGTCGCGTCGCATTGCGCCGAAACACCCCCTCCGCTTCCGCGCGGCAAATTCGTCGCGATCTCGTCCGCACCATAATCTCATTTTGCCTCGCTTGATTTCCGTGCGGCGTTTTCGCTATAATACTCACATCCCGCGAGGCGAACGGTAGTTCCCCCAATGGTAGGGGCGGCACTCCGTGCCGACCGCACGCGGCGCGGGGTCATAGTCCGGAAAACGAATCTGATTCCACCGGGCGTTTGTCAATGTAGCATCAACGCTACACGTCGTTCCCACGGAATACTGCAACATTTCAAGGAATGAACGACATGTAAGCGAGGATGCGCCCATCTGGGCGCATTTTCTCTTCGTGTATTCATTCCAGCCTGTTGCAGGGCGTCGTGGGAGTGCATGAGAGGGAATGCGCTCTTTTTCATGCGTAAATACGGTGTTTGCGGCGATTTGCGCAGGTTGAGAAAGTTCCGCATAGAATTCTCACTTCGTGCGGATGCAGGTCGGCATGGCGGGCAATAGTAATCTTCACGATTCTTCACGGAACAAGCAGGACGAGTTCTACACGAATCTGCAACTCATCGAGGATGAGTTAGACAACTATCGCGCCCATTTCAAGGGGAAACGCGTTCTCTGCAACTGCGACGATCCATACGAAAGCAACTTCTTCAAATACTTTGCGATGAACTTCAATTCGCTGGGGTTGAAGAGTCTGACTGCAACTTGCTATGCGACTTCGCCAGTCGTCTTTACGCAGTTGGACTTGTTTGGCAAGGGAGAAATAGTCAAGCGCAAAAATGCGCCCAAGAGGAAAACGCCTTATAAGATTGTCATAACGGAAGTTGGCGATGAAAACGGCGATGGGCGTATTGACCTATCGGATGTCGAATGGCTCATAAGGAACAAGAAAAATGTCCTGACGGAGTTGAAGGGTGACGGTGACTTTCGATCTGCGGAGTGCGTTGCGCTTTTAAAAGAGGCTGATATTGTTGTCACCAATCCGCCTTTCTCGCTTTTCCGTGAATACATGGCTCAACTGGTGGAATACGAAAAGAAGTTTCTCATTGTTGGCAATTTGAACAATGTTTGTTACAAAGAATTGTTCCCATTGATACAAAACAACAAGATTTGGCTAGGCAACAAGTCGGGGCATTTTTGGTTTATGGTTCCTTCGCACTATGAAGAAAAGGCGACAGATTTCAAGATTGACGAGAACGGGCAGAAGTGGCGGCGCATGGGCAACATCTGTTGGTTCACTAATCTGGACTTCCCGAAGCGGCACGAGAAGATGCTTTTGTGGAAGCATTATACGCCAGAGAGGTACCCAAGTTATGTCAATTATGATGGAATTGATGTCGCAAGAACAGATGACATTCCCTGCGACTACTTTGGCAATATGGGTGTCCCGATAACATTTATGAGTCAATATAACCCTGAACAGTTTGAGATTGTGGGTGCAAGTGCCGCCGGGTTGGGAACGCCAATGCGTGAACTGGCAAAGGAAGGATCTTTTATGTCGGGCGGGCCGAGCTTCTATATAAAGCAAAACGACGGAACGTATGAGTTTAAACGTCTTTACAATCGAATCGTCATCCGGCGTAAGGAAGGAGCGAAGAAATGAAGATTGAAGAAATCAAAGTTCCTGTTCGTGAAGTCGCGGACGGCTATGTGGATTCTGCAGAAATGGGGGTTGTGGGCTACGGCGGACGGCTTAACATTCGCCCTGCCTACCAGCGTGAGTTTGTTTACGACGCGCAACAGCGCGATGCGGTGATAAACACGGTGAGGCATGGCTTTCCGCTTAATGTCATGTATTGGGTG
>JAFYQC010000320.1 GCA_017547265.1 Kiritimatiellia bacterium
GACAAAGATCGTCACTCCCGCAACAACCAGTGCAAACATTTTTAGCTTTTTCATTTCGTTTGTTCCTTTCGCGTTTTTTAGACAGGATTTACAGGATTTACAAGATTAAGATTTCCATCCTCTTCCCATAATCCTGTCAATTTTGTTAATCCTGTCCTACACCTTCTTCCCCCACTCCGCAAGATTCCTGAGGACAAATGCAAATGTCTTTTCGCGCTCCTTCGCCGTCTTGAGACCGCATTCCCAGATGACGATGAGGTTCCATCCATCTGCCGTCCACGCCGTTTCGTGCTCTGCGTCGCGGCGGACATTTCGACGGAATTTCGCGTTCCAGAACGCACGGTTTGACTTCGGCCTCGTGGCGGTCGCGCAGATGGCGGTCTGGACAAGCTTGCGGCCATCCCACTCCCACCCATGCTGGTGCCAGAAGCAGCCACGAACCTCGATGAGTGCGCGGCACTTCGGAATCACGATGTCGGGATGGCCTACGATGCGCTTGTCACAGACACGGAAGCGGTAGCCGTTCTCCCAGAGCATCTTGCGAACGACGACTTCCGGCAGTGTGTCGCGCGAATGTATCGCCGACATTATCTTCGACCGCTTCTCCTTGCTCACCGTGTCCATACGACAATTATACCATATCAACCCAACTCGTGAATCAGTTTACCCATTTTTAGCTTCTACCGATCATACCATCGCCAAAGCCGCCGATTTTAACTCCGACCAGCAGGGCTCTCGCTACCGCTCCGCAGAATTTCATCTGCTTCGCGCCCATCATTCGTGTCTCGCTGAATGACACAGATCGTCTTTAAGCAGGAGGAAGCATCCTCCAGACCTCCTCTGCCGAAGGCAGCCCCAAAAGACAATGCAACACACGGAATCGCCGTTGAGACATCGCGAAGCCGCGGAGCGGTAGCGGGAGCCCTAACGCTCGGAGTTTCTTCTTGTAAGGACGAAAAACCTCAGCTAATCAAATAGGAAAGACGGCGCGCCAAGGTGCCGACTCTGCTAAAGCCGACCATGTTGCCAATGCGCTCGGTGAAAGCACCGTATTTCCTGTAGAGGAAATTGAAGAGAAGATACGGCATTATCTGCGCGCGGCACTTCGGGATGCGCCGAATTATGTTTCGCAGAGTGTAGACCTCTCTGTATATCCAAAGATAGCCATCGTAAAGCTCCTTCGCCGTCATGTGCTTCGGGCGAAACACAACATGCGCTGTATCGTAATGCGACAAATCCTCGTCCGTAATGCGCCCCTCGGCGGCAAGCCGGGAATGGAACGCCGTTCCAGGATATGGAGTCAGTATGTGCGCCGTCACCGTCTCGATGCGGTTCTTTATTATCCAGTCTGCCGTCGTCCGAAACACCGACGGATCGTCTGCGTCAAGGCCAAACACGAAACTCGCGTTGATCATTATGCCGCGCGAATGGAGCGCCTCCACGAGCGCCTCGTAGCGAGACACCCTGTTCTGCCCTTTGTGGACGTCTGCAATCGAATCAGCGTTTAAGCTCTCGAACCCAACAAAAAGACTGCGGCAGCCAGTGTCGTGCATCAAGTCAAGGAGATCGGGATGGTCGAGAACATTCGCCGACACCGCCGCGCTCCACTTGAGTCGCAACGGCCTCATCGCGGAAAGAAGTTCACGCGCAAAAGAGATGTCGCCGATGAAATTGTCATCGATGAACATTATGTGCCGCGTCCGCTTGGATCGGATTTCCTCTATGACGGATTCAACGGTGCGGTGACGATAGCGGCCAATGCCGGCGACTGCGCTGTTGTAGCAGAAGTCGCAGGCAAACGGACATCCCCTGCTCGAAGCTATTACATTGGAGTAGAGGAACGAAGAAACGTCAACCGACCTGAACGACGGCGGACGAAGCCGCTCGCCAGGAAAATCGGGCGCAGTCCTGTACTCCGGCTGCAAGCGCCCGCTCTCCGCGTCTTTCAGAAGCGCCGGCCAATGCCCTTCTGCGGGGCCAATGCACAGCGCGTCAAATACGCCGCGCGCTCGCTCGGGGTCGGTAGAAACTCCTATGCCGCCGCCAACTACCAAGATTCCCATCTTGCGGTATTCGCGAGCGATTTCCTCCGCTCGCGGTAGGACATCCACGGTAGTCGAAATTCCAACAAGGTCAGTGTCTGGCGAAGGAACATGTGGTGACATGTTCTCGTTCACGACCTCGGCGGAATGCCCTGCGTCCTCGACAATTCCGGCAATCGTCAACAGCCCAAGATGAGGCGCCATCCTCGCCTTTAGCGAGGTGTCCATCGGTCTTTTCCCGGCCTTGGGCTGTATGAGTCGTACGCGCAACATTGCCAGGCGCGGCGAAAATGCCGCGAAATGCGAACTCGCCAGTTTGACTACCGCAGTCCAATCGCCTTGGCAATCGCCTCGGTAAACACTGCCGCCATCGTCGCCGAGCCGGTGTCGTTCGGATGGACGTAGTCGTGGGTCGCATCGCCGTTAGGCAGCATGCCCGTGGCAGGAAGATACGAGAGCTTGCCGTCAAGCGAACCTTCCTTGGCAAGCGCATCGTACACGGCCTTCAGCGCCACATTTGGCCCATGCCGCGAACCAGATGCCTCGGGACCTTCGCAAAGCAGAATAGGGACATCGGGCTTAAGGGCGTGAAGTCTGCGGAGAAACGGCTCCGCGCGTTCGCTTACCTGTGCTTCGGTGCAGTTCCACGCAGTGTCCACAATATAAAGCGAGGCGTCCGCGCGCGCCATGACGTCTGCCATTATTGGCTCAAGACGGGCGCAGCCGGAAAAGCCAAGGTTCACATAAGGGAGATCGAGCGAACGCGCCGCCTGACTCGTGAAGACGAGACCCGGACGAGAGGCGCACCCGCCGTGCACGAGAGAGGTGCCGTAGTGTACGACCGGCTTGGTAATCCCGCTCTCGTGTCCGCATGGCTCGAGCTTGCTGCCGGCAACAACGCCCAGTTTGACGCCCAAAACCTCGGCGCGTATCGGGAGATACACGAGAAGGCGGCATGGTTTCTTTCCCACGAGGTCCACGCGCGTTTCTTCCCATCCGTCGCTGCCGCCGCCGAGACGTCCGTTCTTGAGGAACCTCCACCCGGCACCGTCGCGCATGTATATGTCAATCCCGTACATGCCCTGCGGCGGGATGAAGGGATCAGTCGAAGAAGTCTGTACGCATTTCCACATGACGCCGAATTTCGGCGAGTCCGTCTCGAGCAGGAAATAATGGCCGGTGGAGTTCCCTGCCATCCACTTCACGCCCGGAGGAACCTTGTCCATCATATCCGCCGGAATTCGGCCATACTGAGTCGCCGTCGAAGCGCAGACTTTCGACTCCAGCGGAAACGCCGCTGCGTCCTTCCACACAAATCCGTCTTTCGAGGCCTGCTCGGCGTCGCTGGCTATGCGCGAGTCGAAGGCGGCAACGGAACCCGCAAGGCAGTTCATGACGAGGCATGCGGCAAACAACGCAGTGATATAATTTTTCATGCGAAGATTATAGCAAAACGCCATTCTGCGGGTCAATCAAAGCTCAAGCAGAGCCCTGACACCTCGTTTATTCCGCAAATTTCAGCGGAGGAGGAGGCGCGGCCTTACGAGCGGCGGCTTCCTTTGCAAGCGCGTCAACCGCCGCATCGAGCTGCGGATCACGCCCTGCGGCGATGTCAGCCGGCGTCGTCTCTACCTCGATGTCGGGCTTCGCGCCGTGGCATTCCATGTCGGTTCCGTCGGGAAGGAAGAAACCGATGCGAGGCCGCCGCATGACGCCGTAGTCGAGAAGGCAAAGGTCGAAAGTCCCGATCACGTCGCCAGCCGTCTCGGTGCCGACTACCTTGGCGCGGCCGAGCGTCTTCATCGCGTGGGTGAACTCCTCGGCGTTAGACTGGCTGCGCTCGTTTGCGAGCACGACTACAGGAAGCGACGTTATGACAGGACGCCCGAAGCGCGAGATGATGTAGCCCTCGTCCTCGACGCCGCGGTAGAGCGTGCGAACGTGGCGACGGCCGCAGAGTATGTCGATGAGCCGGTCGGCCGTGTGCCCGCCGGTGTTGAAGCGCACATCAATGATTACGCCGTCCTTGCCGAAGCATTCCGCAAACACAGCGTCGGTAAACGCGTCCGCCGTGTCGTCGCGCATCGCGTCTATTGCGAGATAGCCGAAGTTGCCCTTCTCGCGCACGTGCTTGCGTATCTCGACGACCTCTGCCGCGCGAAGCAACTGGCGTGCCTTCGAGAAGTTCACGCCCTCGACTTCACGCACGATGGAATTCGTCTCGCCCTCGCGCTTGACCGAAAGCGTGAACTTGTGCGGCAGGGGAACTGTCATCGCCTCGGCGTAGTCCATCCCAGGGAAGACCTCCTTGCCGTCCACCGAAAGGACTATGTCGCCCGGAAGCAGCCCCTCGCGTCCGCGGTCCGCCGGCGAATCGCGTATAACGTCCTTGACGCGCCAGCCCTCGCCCTTCCAGGCGGAATCAAAGCGAGCGCCGAGATGCGAGGTGATCGGATTCCAGTCGTTTGAATTCGCAACGGGAATCCAGCGCGACCGCGTCGCATTGTTCGCCCAGAAGCCGAAGTGCGAACCGTCTACTTCGCCGTACATCATCTCCATGACGTGGGCAAAGATGCTCCACGCTGGCGCATTGCGGGCGGCGAGAATGTATTTCTCCCTGACCGCCTGCCAGTTCGTTCCGTGTGTCGCCGGATCGCAGAACCCGTCTCGCATGTCAGCCCACGCGATAAGGAAGGCGAGTTCCTGCCAGTCTGCAACGTCGATCGTCTGGTAGACCGTGAAGCCGAACGACTTGTCGCCGCGTGCAGGAAGGCCATCAAGGATGCCGAGTATCGCCTCCTCGTCCTTCTTGTCGCCTACGCCCTTCGTCCACGACTTCAGGAGAACCAGGTTGCCGAACATCTCCTTGTCCTTGTCGTCGGTGATCTTGGCCTTCCATGTCTTGCCGTTCCAGTTCCACGCGAGGGTTCTGCCGTCCGGCGCGAAGAGAGGATCCTCGCCTCTCATGCCAAGTTTCCTCACGCGCTCGAAAAGCCCGTCAAAGACGACGCTGTACGGCCCTTCCCTGACGCCGCGCTCGGCTTTCTCGTACGCCTCGTCCTCCGGATCGAGATAGACGTAGAATATGCGCGGATCTCGTCCGCTTGCCGCGCGCTTTCCGGAAAACGCGAGGACGCGGCCGTCAGACGACCACGCAGGATCGCCATCCCAGTCGTAGTTGCGCGAGACATTGTACGGTGCTGGCGACGGCGAACCGTCTTCGCCTTTCGCCCAAGTCGGGATTATCCAAACATCGCAGTTGCCGTAGCCGTCGCGCAGCGTCGCGGCGACATAGCGGCCGTCGGGCGACCACACGTAGCTGTGGCAGTCGGACGAGTGCAGCGGCGCGACATGGCGTACTACACCGTTCGTGTCGGCAAACGAAAGCCGGCCTGCAAGATCGGCCCATGCGAGAGAACCACCGTCGGGAGAAACTGTCAAACTCCTGCGGCAGACATCGCCGCTAACAATGCGCTCGCGGACGAACGACACGTTCTTCCACCATGCAAGGGAAGGATCGGCGCGATGGACACGCCACACGTCCGCGCCATCGCCATGGTCGGAAAGGTAGTAGAGCGTTTCGCCGTCGGGCGAGAATGCACAATCGCGCTCGTGCGTCCGCGACGAGCCGTGTACCAGGACGGGGCGCCTGTTCTTCTCTTCCTCGGAAAGTTCCATCGTCCAGACATCGCCGCCAGCCGTGAACGCGACGCCTTTGCCACCCGGGAGAAACGCATAGTTGCCAAGCCCGTAGTTGTTGTCTGCATTTGAATACCTGTGCCGCACAGTCCGCGGAGACGCAGGGTTGAAGCCTGCTGGCCTTACGGCGATGCGCATCGCCGCCGGCTTCTTGGCCGTCGGGTCGATCCGCCAGAAATCGAGACCCTTGCAGAAAACCATCGTGCGCCCGTCGCGCGAAAGCGAAGGCGTGCGTACATGGTCATCAGAAAACGCGGTGATTGCGCGATCTTCGCCGGACTTCAAGTCGCGGCGGCGGATATTCTTGATTCCGCCAGCGCCGGATAGGTAGTAGAACGACTTGCCGTCGGGAGCCCATATCGGATCGTATGCACCGTCACGACCTGTCACCACGGCCGAGAATTTGCCGCAGTCGCGGTCGTAGAGCCATATCTCGCCGGCGAACGACGAGGAAGAGCCAGGGCGGCGCTTGCGGAAATCGCGGATCCCGCCTTCGCACTTGTCGACGAAAAGCACCTTGCGTCCGTCGGGCGAAAGCGAAGGCGCGTATGCAGGCGCGTCGAAGAGCATTGTCTCGGCGCCGCGGGCGGCAAGCGGAACGAGAATCGCGCGGCGCGAGTTACGCACGCTCGTCACGCTCTCGGACGAATTGTCGCGAAATGCAGTAGCGAGAAGCCAAAGGCCGTCTGACGAGTATGCACACGGAACGCAACCCTGGGTGTGGAACGAAAGCTGGCGAAAGCCACCTGCGGAAAGGCCGTCTGCACCAAGCGAAAGTTCGAACGGCATGTCTGCCCCGGCCCTGCTCGAGAGGAACGCGACCTTCTTCCCGTCTGGCGACAGGACGGGCGACTTTTCGGAGCCAACTCCGTCGCCAAGCGGAATCGCCGCGCCGCCGAAAGTCGGCGCGCGCCAGACGCGCCCGCACCACGCGAACACGAAAAACGAACCGTCGGGCGAGACAGAGGGCGACTCGGCAAGGTAGACCTCAGACCAGTCGCGTTCGGAAGGTGCCGGCTCCTGAGTCGGGATTTGCGCCGCGGCCACTGCAGCGATTGAGATTGCGGAAAGGAGGATTGCTGTGTATTTCATTATAGCGGTTTCAGGTAGAATGCGTCATGCGTGATTGCGAAAGCCCAGTCTGCGGGCATGCGCTTGAGTTCGTGTCCGGCCCCCCATGAGTCGGTGTAGAGAATTTCCTTTATCTCGGTCTTCTTCGTCTTCGGGTCCTTGCCCTCGACATAGCCGATTATTAGCCGTATGTGCCCGCCTGCGGCTTGGGGAAGGCCAGGCTCCGGGAACATGCCGAGCGTGACGCCCCAGAAAACGGGAATCCCCTGGTCGACCTGGGCCTTTACGCCGGTCATGAACTTCTTGTAGCGGAAGTCCTTCATCCGCATCTTTTTCACGACCTTCGGCTTCATCGCCGCAATTATCTCCCCAACGTTGACAGTGTTGCCGTGCATGAAGCTATTGAGGGATATTTCGCTCTCGCCCTCGGTCTTTGCTGCCTTGTTGTAAAGCTCGATGTCCTTCTCTATGTCCTGGAATGAGCCGGTCATCGTAACAATTTCCTGGTAGCCGAGCCGACACTTTGAGCCGACCGCCTTTACCGCCTCCTTCATTTCCGCGATGGAAGTGCCGCCGCGCGCCGTAGTGCCCGCAGCCTGGGCGATCTCGTGCTCGTCAATGGCGAAGCCGTAGTACCTGAGCACGCGTTCACTCGTCGCCGCCGCGCAGTAGCCCTTCTGCCCCTGGTCGACCATCGGCACGCCGTCTATCCAGACGTCGCCGTCGGCGTTCTTCTTCACGTGCGACTTGGCTTTTGTCTTCGAGACGATGCCGCCCGACTTCGCAGACGCCTTTACCTTCGCGCCGCCCTTCGGGTGCATCGTGACGCGAACGTAGTCCGCGGTCAGGTCCTTCTCTTTCACGCCGTTGACGCCCCAGACGAGGTCAATGTCGCAGTCTCCTTTGTTCCACTTCTTCGAAAACTGGTAGCCGCCGGTCTTGAGCTTCTTCTTCTCTGGGTTCGCACCGATCTTTCCGTCAGGCTGCGCCTCCGCGGCGATGGCGTCAAGGAGCTTCTTGAGCCCTTCCGAATTGAGGCCGCCCGCGGTCTTGTCGTCGCCCCGATTGTAGAGCGACATCTCGACGCGCGTCGCGCCTTCAGCGCCGTAGTAAATTCGCGTCTCCCACACTTCAATTCCATGCCACGTGCAGGCGCCTCGCTTCATGCAGTTCACGATATCGCGCTTCTGGCTCGCGAAGCCGAAGCCGTCCTTCTGGAACTCGACGGCAAAATCTACGGCAGACTCGGTCCAGGCGTCTGGCTTCGAGAAGTGCGCGCCGAGATCGCACGCTGAAAGCATCAATGGAAGTATCAGCGCGAACATGGCACGAAGTCTACCCTTCTCTGGCGGAAATCGACCTTGGCGACATGCACCTTGAGGCGCGAACCCGCCCGCCAGCTGCCTGCACCCGGCGCGGAGAGCGACTGGTCGTGTTCGTTGTACTTGACGAAACGCCGCGACAGGAGACTCACGTGGACAAGCCCCGAAACGGCAAGCTCGGGAATCTCTACAAAGCACCCGAACGGAGTGCACTTCGAGACGACCGCGTCGTAGTCGAGCACCTGGCGCGTCTGAAGCTGATCTTCGAGAAGCCGGTACTTCTTTATCTCGAGAAGCCCGCGCTCGGCCTCGGCCGCGATCTCCTCGCGTTCGGACGTGTGCTTCGCCCAAGTGGCGAGGAGCTTCGGCGGGCGCTTGGCGGAACCGCCCGCGATATAGTCGGCGAGCTGGCGATGGAGCGTCAAGTCTGGATAGCGGCGTATCGGCGAGGTGAAGTGCGCGTAGTAGCGCTTCGCAAGCCCGAAGTGGCCGATTGCCGACGCGTCGTATACCGCGCGCTTCATCGAGCGCAGGACCATCGTCGCAAGCGTGGGGTAGAGGGGATTGCGCTTAATCGTCTGGAGCAGCTGCGCGAAGACATGGGGGTTCGAGATGTTCCCGGCCTTTATGCCGAGACCCTTGAGCTCGGCGCGGAGCATGTCGATCTTCTCGTCGTCCGGCGGCTCGTGGAGACGCGCGAGGATCCTGATTCCCTTCGTCCAGAGTTCCTTCGCGACCGCTTCGTTCGCGGCGACCATACACTCCTCGATCATCTGGTGCGATTCGTCGTAGGGGCGCGTAACGAGCCCCGTCATCTCGCCATTCGAGTCGAGGATGACCTCGGCCTCGGGGATTTCGATGTCAAGCGCACCCGCGGCGAAACGCTTTGCGCGTATCTGCTGGGCGAGCGCGGAAATCGCGCGTATAGTCTTCGCCTCGCGCGAGCCGATCCTCGCGTCGGATTTGCCGCGGATGACGGCCATCACCTGCTCGTAGGTGAAGCGCGCCTTCGAGCGAATTACCGACTTCGAGAACGAGCGCTTGACGACCTCTCCGTTCTTGTCGAACGTGAGGAAGACAGAAAACGCGAGACGGTCTTCGTCAGGGACGAGAGAGCATACGCCGTTGCAGAGTTCCTCGGGGAGCATCGGCACGACCCTGTCGCAGAGATATACGCTCGTTGAGCGGCGATACGCCTCGCGGTCGATCGCGCTCCCCGGCTTCACGTAGTGCGAGACGTCCGCAATGTGGACGCCAAGAACGCGGTTGCCCTTGCGGTCCGTCTCGAGTGAAAGCGCATCGTCGTAGTCGCGCGCCGACTGTGGGTCGCAGGTAAATATGAACTTACGCCTCAAGTCAAGTCGCCCTGAGCGCTTTATTTCCGCGTCGGAAAGCGGTCGCGCCGAAATGCGTTTCGCCTCGGCGAGAACCGCCGGGGGAAACGCCTTTGGCAGCTTGTAGAACTTCATCACCGCCGCGGTATCTTCCTTCGGCGTCTTGCCTGGCGGCGGAAACATTATGTCGTCATTCTTCACGCCGAATAGTATACCAAAAAGCGGTGATGTCTATTTATCAGGGCACGAGGGTCACGAGGCCGCAGTCTGCAGAATCGTCCTTGAGACCGCCGCCCCAGACCATCTTGCCGAAGGCCGCGCCGCCATCGGAATCGCCGAGAACGATGTTGCAGCCAAAGGAGACGCCCTTAGCCGGCGTGAAGCCCGGAATCTCGGACCACGGAATCCTGAAGCGATAAGTGGTCGTCGTTCCAGTGCGCTTCATGTCGATCTGGTAGACGGACGAATCCTTGCAGAGCTGGCCTGTCTTCGTGCCCATCGAATACGCCTTGGGACGGTAGACCGTCGTTGCGCCGGAACCGCCGCCAGGGCTCGCCTTCGAGAGATACCAGCGCATCTGCTCGTTCTCCGGCCTGCCGTCTGGCCCGATGCGCGGGAAGAGGCAGAGCGCGATGGAGTCGCCCTTGAGCGTCTCCGCGCCGCTTTCGGAAACGACCGGCTTCGGATCGAGAGCGTCGTCCTCGACCGTCGCCTCGAACACAAGCGCGTCCTTGTCCCACGTGAACCGCGCGACGCCAGCGAGGTTCTTCTCGGTCCAGGCGTAGCCGTTCTCGCCGTATATCTGGTTGTCGCAGAGAAGCGGGATTGGCGAGGAATTGGCGCCGTCGGAAGAGGCGAACGCGACGTAGTCGGCCTCCTTGTAGAGCGAGAGCTGGATGTTGTCGAAAAGGATGCGAGCCCCTTCCTTGCCCTCCGCGACAGGCGTCATCGCAAGCTTCGCGGTATTCTCCTTAAAGGTCAGGGTCTTGGAAAGGTAAGTCCAGCCCTTCGTACCGCTTCCACCTACAGAGAAGACGTGCAGCATCATGTGGTTCCTCAGGTGCTTGCCGCTCGCATCGTACTCGTCGAGATTGGAACCGCCGCCCATTCCTTCGCCACGCACCCACGCGGTGTAGAGATATTTGCCGCCGGGAACGGGAAGGTCGGTCATCTGGGTATGGTGGCGATAGCCCTTGCCGACGCCTGCAATCGCCACCGCCTTGTTCGCAGGCGCGCCGGGAACAGGAGCGTCGACGATTGTGCCCTGGCCCCTCCAGGGAGCGCCGTCACCTTCAAAGCCGCTGTTCTTGACGAGGTTGCCGAGCGACGACTCGTCGGTGAGGCGGAGGTTGAACGGCTTCGCGACGTCCTTGCGGCCGTCGGAATGGACGGTGCAGTCGAAGTTGAGGCTTGCCCCCACCTTGGCGACGTCCTTGAAGGTGAACACCAGCTCGGCCTTCTTCGTCGCGTCCGGATCGAGCGCGAGGACAAGCGGCTTGGCGGCCCCGAGTTCGCTTTCGCACTTCACTGTGAAGGTCGTACGCTGCGGATAGGGGTTGAACACCGAAATGGGAATCTTAACAGATTGCGCCTTGTCGGCGACGACCTGCGGCTTCTGGCTTGGCGCAAGCGCGGTGCCCACAGACAGCACGGCGTGCATCTTGAGCTGGTCGAGATCGCCTCCTTCGACAATGACCGGCATGTCGCCAGTCTTGACGACGGCGTTCGGAACCTCGATTGCGTCGCCCTGGTAGTTTACGACAGATACCGCGCCCTTCGCAGGAACAGCGACGTCGACGCCCTGCTTGCCTGACGTCGCGAGGAAGAGAATCGCCTTGCCGTCCTTCTCGAAGAGGTGCGCCACGGATTCGCCGATGTAGAACTTGCCAATGGGCTTCGCGTACGCAAGACGCCCCTGGACTACGGCAATCGTGGCAACCACGGGACGAGGCGAGGTGAGGTCGAGCATGTAGCTCCAGTTTCCGCACGCATCGCCGCCGCCGCCGAAGTAGGTGATGAACGTCGAGCCAGCGGCGAGTTCGTCGGGCCAGCGCTTCATGACGTACGAGCACTGGATGAGCGAATTGGAGAACGCCATGTCCGGAGGATAGTTCCAGATGGTGTGGCCCTTGGCCGTCTCGTTGTCGCCGACTACGACCTTGTCGATTCCGCGGACGGCGAGGTCGTTCTGCGCCTCGCGTATGCCCTCGAAGGTGGAGTAGTGCACAGGGAGAACGTCAATGTACTTGCCGATGCCCGCGTTGAGGCAGTTGATGCGGAAGTTGTGGGGCCAAAGTCCGCCGGCGAGCTGGCACACGAGGTTCGGGTCTTCCTTCTTGAGCGCCTCGTAGCCGGTGCGGCAGATGTCGACGTAAGTCGCGACAGGATCTTCGCAGGAATTGCCGGGAACGATTTCGTTGAGGAACTCGAAGCCGTAGAGCTTGCCCTTGTAGCGGCGCGCAAGCGTGAGCAGCGTGTCCCTCCAGTCGTCGAGGTTGAACGGCGCCGGCTCGAACTCGCCGGTGCGGTGAAGCCCGGGAGGAAGCGTCCACGAAGGCGGCCCGTGGATCTGCAGCCAGGGCTTGAGGCCGGCCGCGTTGTTGTTGGCGATGGTTCTATCAAGGGAGTTGAGCAGCCACCTTTCGCGCGCGGGGCGTATGCCCTTCCACGAGGTGAAGTGGCGGCAGAGGGTGAAGCCGAGGTCGTACGCCAGCGCGCTGAGGTCGAGATCTCCGACGTTCGTGACGCCGAACGGTGTGGGACGCCCCTCGATGCGCTCGAACTTCGGGATCGTCGCGAAGTAGCAGAAGTCGTCTACATCGGCGCCGTCCTTGCCGAAGCCAGGAGCGGTTACGACGAGCGAGAAGACGCCGTGGCGCGTGAAGCCCGGGAACGAGATCATCTGCGCGCGGCGGGCGGGGTTCAACTCGACCTCCTTCTCCAGGACGACGCGGTTCTCGCAGTCCTTCACGACGGCCTTGCCCTTCCTCAGGCCGCCGAAGCCCTTCTCGCCCCAGACGAGCGCGATCGTCGGCGTCTCGCCGTAGTAGAAGCA
>JAFYQC010000321.1 GCA_017547265.1 Kiritimatiellia bacterium
CCTTGGCGAGGAAATCCTCCGTCTCCTTGACCTTCACCCAGCGGCCGCCCTTCGCAAGCCCCTTCTCCTTGCCCCAGCCGCCGACGCGCTCGGTCGTCTTCGGATACTTCGCGAAGAGCGACTTGAGCTTCGTGCCGCCCTCGGTCTGCTCGACGTCGCCGAAGTTCCAGATTGGATAGTCATGGAGGCCAGCATCAACGACCGCGACGGTCTTGCCATTGACCCCTGTGGAGTAGACGAACGGGAGATAGATCGCCTTGCCGGCGTCGGTCTTGAGAGCGGACGCATCGGCAAATTCGGGAACCGTCTCCTCGCAGCCGAGCGAGCCGCGACCAGTGCGGTTAAACCAGCAGCGAACGCCCTTTGGAAGCGTTATGTCGGCCTTCTCGCAGTCGACGATGCCCGGCTTCTTCGTCTCAAAGCGGTAGGCGACGCCATCGTTGCGCGCGGCGAGACGAACAGCCCAGTCACCAAAGTCGATTAAGGTTTCATTTCCTGAGAGATCGAGCTTGCCCTTCTTGTAGACCGACGTCGGCGCAAAACCGCTGAACTTCGCATGGCGCGCAGTGGAGGGCTTCGTGACACCTTCCTTGACGCACTTGCCGTTCATCTTGAGCCCGATTTCGGTCTTGGCGACAACGACAACTCCATCACGCACTACCTCGTAGGCGAGGGGATTGGAATAGAGGCGAATCTCGTTCTTCCCGTCGGGAGAAACGGCAGAGTTCACATCGGGATTGAACGCAGAGCCGCACAGGCAGCCAGTCATGGTCAAAACCGCCGCAGCCGCGGCAAGGGTAGACATCTTCATAGTTTTTCCTTTTTTAATCGTGCGCAATCGTGTTCGCGGCGCCGCTCGTTCCGCTTGGGCTTCGCCCTCGCTCACTCGCTTTGCCGCTAAAGTGTTTGGCTATTATACCAAAAATCACGGCCGCCTTGCGAGCAGGAAGAGATTATACGCAATCTTGAAACCCTGCGGCTCGACCCACTCGCGCACTTCCTACACGATTTCGGGCGGCATAGGCAATAATGTAGACCAAATTACAGCAGGTCGATAATCCGCGTTGTGCCGATGTTGGGGCGCGAGGGATCGGCGTAGTAGCGCGTGATCGTCCTAATGTCGTCGCCTGAGATTGAGACGGCCATCTCTGCGCCATATTTCTGGTAGACGTGGTCGATGCAGATTTTGCGCAGTTCGTAAGCCCCCTTGTGACCGGTGAAGCCGAGCGCACGCAAATCGCAATTGATCTGGTCGAAAGTCTCGTCCGTGACATCGAGCCCATCAAGGCCGCCATAATCCTCGAAGCACCGCCAGATGTCGGGGTGGATTGGCCAGCACACCCAGCGTCCGCTGGTTAGCGCTGTCTTGTGCGGAGTGTAGCAGAGAAAGTGTTTCTCGCAGTCGCCATCGCCCTTCGTCACGAAGTTCTCTTTTTTCAAGCGCAACACATCGCCATTGCGCATTGCGAACTCCAGCATCATCGTCGCGGCAAACCAGCAGTCGCCCTTCTGCCGCCCATACCAAGTCTTCACGCGCTGCAGCATCTCGGCTGCGGGGCGGTTGTATCGCTGTGACTTTGCGCGAAAGACGGGCAAGTCGAGTTTTGGAATCTTCCAGCCCGCGTCTTTGTAGTATGGCAGGCACCACCGCGCGAAGACCGACTGGAACTTTGCGACATAACTATGCGCCGAGACGCGCGACAGCCCTCTTGCCATAAATGAGGCAAGCGCCGCGTCGATTGCCTTGCGAGTCAATCGGCTGATTGAAGCATCGAGCGGAATTCCCGCCGCGTCGCACACGCATTTCGTTCCGCGTATTGCATTTGCGCTTGTCTCCTCGCCCGGTCTCCCCGTCTTCATCCGCTCTGCCGCAGAGATAATTCTATAATGCCTCAAAACCTGCTCAATTGTCGGAACCATTGCGTCGCTATTCTACAGAATCAAGTTCGGTTACCAAGATCAGCTGCAACGGCCCGGCGAACATCATCGGTTGAATGAGTGCGCCCTGCCGCAATGTCCTGCTCGCCTTTATAGATATCCATCATCAAGTCGAGTTTATCGACAAGCTGCTGGTAATCAGCAACATCGAGGAATACATTGGCAGCTCGCCCGTTTTGAGTAATCACAATCGGACGATGTGTTTTCCGAGTCTGCGACATAAGACGAGTCACATCTGCTCGAAAAGATGAAAGCGGCACAATATCTTCTGCATAATTGACTTGTGGCATAGTCTCTCCCTAAATTGTTTGACAAATATATTACCATATTCTGTAATACATGTCAAAGCCATGCTACAAGCTTCTACAGAAGGGTCTGACCCTTCTGTAGAAGCTTGTAGCGTTGTAAAGGCGATTTTGGGCGCGCAGGAATAGTCAGGGCGATATAACCTTGTGCAATAAGTGGAGCAAGATATGTCTTTGACAGCCATGGCTTGCTTGATATCTCAAGTGCATCAGCTATCTCTCCGCAACTCTTTTCTCCCTCTGCTTGTAGAAACGCAAGAATGTTCATCGCTGTTTCGCTGTTGCCGTCCTCAAGTATTAATTCGCGCCTTGGGGGAATTGGATATTTGTCGGCGTGTTTCAGATATTGCCTGTCGTTCTCTGCGTCTTTTGCCCCCTTCTTTCCCTTCCCGAAGCCAAACATGCCAAAAAGCCAATCCACAACGCCACCGGATTCTATCGCATCGTCAATTTCGCCAATGCGAGCCTTTATCGCTCGCGTATGCCATTCGACAACATCGTCCCAATTTTCAGCAACCCCCTCGTATATGAACCGATACATATTTCGCGCGTGTTCGTCACCCGCCATGGCCGCCGCCCAACTGCACCATTTGTATTCTGTCGGCCAACGACACAGCCCTGGCTCTACTGGATTGCAGTCGATATATGCGGCCTGGGTACTCATATCCTTGACTGTGGCATTCGACATCTTGTCGTAGAATCGACCTTCCCAAATGGTGCCCGCGTGGTCACGCCGCGCGTTGAAGGACATGGTCATGTCCTGCTTGAGCGTCTTCATGAACTCGCTTGGATGGAACATGCGCCGTTTGTATTCCATCAGCAGCTGGCTGAACGCAGAACCGAAGCCGGACCCTCCATGCGCCTCCTTCATCTGAGTTTCCTCGCCCTTGAGAGACTTCCACTCCTGAAGTGCATCCTTAAGCCGCGTGCCGCGATAGAGTTTGTTCACTCGCTCAAGAACTTCGTCCTCAGTAAGCTCGCGCTCTTCCTCAAGATATATCAATACATGGATGTGGTTCGACATGCAACAGTATGCCAGCACCCTCACCCCGCAGAAGAACTCGACGCGCATTAGTAGGTCAACAAAACGATCCTTTTCGTCATCATCAAAGAAGAATGCCCGATGCGCCACCCTTGAAACAAGATGATAGCACTTCCCTGATTGAATTATCCGATGTTTTCTCATGGTGTCTGTATTTTATCATCCCCATCCCTGACATGTCAAGCTTCTACAGAAGGGTCAGACCCTTCTGTAGAAGCTACCGCAGTGATCCCCTTCCCAAAATCCAACCAGAAGCGCTTCCCACCACTCAAGTTTTTCCGCATTGAATTCTCATTTTTCTGCTTTTACAAGTACCGTCGCCAGATATCTGCAGATTTCCCCACGCTTCTCCCAATTTACTCCCCACTATCCCCCTGCTCGACTTACATCGCCGCTGTAGGTGCGTTCGCGGTTGAGTCTGCCAACGTTGTAGGCTATAATACCGAAGCAACCAGGGCTGGGTACAACTATGTTATCCCCGCTTTCCGCACCGTGGGCGGCGATAAGAACGCTACTGACATTCAACTCCTTCAGTTGAGTTCCAACATCGGTTCATACGAAGTGTCATTCCAGTTCCTTACTGCTAAGCGCCGCAACGCGCATACCTACAACTGGATTAGCGCGGAAGATGCAGCAGACTATGCAGATAATTGGCCAACCGGACAGGGCCTTTGGATCGATGACGAGACAAGTTCACTTCC
>JAFYQC010000322.1 GCA_017547265.1 Kiritimatiellia bacterium
GTAAGCCCTGTCGTATCGGCTTCCTGGAATGCATCGGTACCTATCTGGTCAAGCGGGACCTGGCCGCAGATGAGCACCATCGGAACGCCGTCCATGTTCGCAGCGCCAAGTCCAGTGATTGTGTTCGTAAGCCCAGGACCGCTCGTCACCACGACGACCGCAGGCCGTCCACTTGCGCGGGCGTAGCCATCGGCCATGTGAACGCAGCCCTGCTCGTGGCGACCAAGAACAAACTTGAACGGCGCGCGGGAAAGCTCGTCGAAGATGTCGACGACATTGCCGCCGGGATATCCGAAGACAAGCTCCGCCCCGACCCTTTCAAGGGCCTCTACGAGCGCACGCGCTCCCGTTCTCGTCTTCGCTTTCAATTTTGTAACGGTGGATTGCCGATTTCAGTAAATTATACCAAAAATCCGGCAGCGCTGCGCCCCTACGCCGCGCACCACGACGAAAGCGCCTTGCCTAGGGAAAGGAGCGCTTTCGCGAGATTGTCCTTGTACTGCCCAGTCATAGCGCCCTTGCCATGGACGTCGCTTAAGCACTTGAGCATGCGGCAGGGAACACCGTTCAGCTCGCAGACATGCGCGATCGCTGCACCTTCCATGTCCTTCACGGTCGCGCCGAGCGCAAGGGGATTCTCGACGTCACGATCGTCATTCGTGAAGCGGTCGCCTGTCGCAAGGATGCGCGATGGAAACTTACCAGTCGTGCGGCAGTCAAAGTATGGAGTCGTGCGCTCATTGTGCGTGCCGAGCTTCGTGCCGTTGATGATCGTGAGGTCGAAATCGTACTCGACTGCCTGAGATATCTCGTAGGCCTCGCCAACCTCCATCGCGGGATCGAGCCCTCCAGCGACGCCGCAGTTAATGATCTCGTCTGCGCCTGCGTCGATTGCCTTCTGTGCCGCTGCGGCCGCGTTTACCTTGCCGACACCCGCAACGTAGAGACGGTCATCGTCCTTCAGAAACGGCCTCACCACGGCCGCCTCGTTTTCCATCGCAATTACAAACGCCCTCATATAAACAGGACCTCCCTTCCGCAGAACATGAAATTGGCACCTACGACGAGCTCCTCGGCCGTGGGCGAAAAGCGGTCCTGCACCATCACGTGCTCGTGGCCCGCGAGAATGGCCTTGAGAAGCGGCTCGGCTTTCAGATACGCAATGAAGTCGCGCGTTACGGGATCCTCCTTCTGGCGAAGGTAGTCCCCTTTCGGCGGCGGCACTGCGGCGTCCTCGAACTTCCTACCCGCGCGCGCCCAGAACTTCGTCGTCGCGATCCACATGTCGTCGGTAAAGAACGGCACGTGCATGCATAGGACTATCGGGAGCCCCTTCTTGACTTCGGCGCGGAAGCGCTCCACCTGTCCAGCCGTCACGGTTCCGTAGACGTCGTCAAGCGTAACGAAGTTGACGCCATTCACGATCTGGGAGTGGAGAGAGATATCGAACGGATAAATCGCCGCGATCTGCGCGCGCGTGCGGTCCTTCCATGGCTCGTCTTTCGTTTCCTTCGGATCGCTCAGCCACATGTCGGGCGTGAACTCGTGGTTTCCCAAGGATCCGAACATCGCATCCCCGAAGTACTTCTTCACGAGATCGAAGTTGGCGCGGCTCTGCCAGTCGATCAAGTCACCAGTGTGGATCACGTAGTCGACATTATCCTTCGCCCAAGTGAGTGAATCGCGGAGCGCCTCCTCCTGGCGGCCGCCGAACGTCTTGCGGCGGATGTCCTTTAGCTGTTGCTTCTTCTCGCTTTCGTCGGGATACGCCTCGCTAAGATGCGTATCGGAAATATGCAGCACCGAAAACGGCTTCGTGGCCCCGACGCGAACAACCGAGTAGCCGAGCGCAAGCCGCTCGTATTTCCCACGCTGCGGAAAGAGCGACGGATCATCCTCGCCGAACGACGGCAGCTTAGCCGTCGCGATAAGCGCGCCGCCTGCAAACGCTGACTTCAAAAAATCTCTTCTGTTCATCCTGTCTCCAGATTTGTCTACTCGTAGATTATACCATACCTCTGCGTCGCGTGCGCCAGTGAAGCCAATGTCATTCCGCCCACTTGTCAGAAGTTCAATTCAATGCCGATGCAGCCGATGGCAATGTCCTTTACCGACTCGGGGCGCGATGATGCGCCGAGCGCGGCCCTCGCGTCAGAAGAGACGACGTCGAACTGGTGGACGAAAGCGAATATCCCGAAGTTCTCAGTCACCGCGTAGTCGAGACGAAGAAGCAGATTTAGCGCCATCAATCCGTCGGAATAGCGCCCGCCATGCGGATTTGCACCGTACTGCGTCGCAAAATGCCGAGAGTCGCCGAACTCGCCGAAGAAAGTCGCAGTGAAAGTGAAGTCGTCGAGGAACTTCCACGCACGCGTAAGCCCGACCTCCCAATAGCACCACTGCTGCCCATGGTAGGCGCGACGCATCAAATAGTAGGGCGTGACATATGGGTTCTTCAGCGATTGCGAGATGTCCCATTCGGAAAACGAATGCAGGTGCGGACGGTAGCCGGGAAGCACGACCCACTTTTTCACGATCGTGGTCTCGAGTGCCCAGTCCTTGGCAAGTTCGAGTCCATAGCCGTAGTAGACGGCGTAGTTAAATTCATTGTAGGCGTTGCGCCTCGTATAGGACTGTCCGCTCGTGGCAAGCGCCGATGCGCACCAGACATAACCGCCGACGCGCCCGAAAGGATCGAGGTCGAACAAGAGATCGGCGAACTGCGCCACGTACGACTTCTTGTCTGCAATCGCGCCACGCGCCCAATAGGCAGTCTCAACGTCCGAGTACGCTTTCACATGCGTTCGCTGCACCACCTCCGAAACGAGGTTAGTCTCGCCATGCGCCGCAAGCATGGCGCATAGCGTACCAAGCGCAAGAAGCGTCCCCCTCTTCATCTTCCTATCCGTCATGCCCATATTTTACCATAAGGAGCATAGAGCTGCGCAACTTGCCCACAGAACTTTTACAGAAAAGGATGGTGGAGGTGAAGACTCTCAAACGGAACTTTCTCTATTTTCATTTTGAAATAGGGCCCATCAGTTCTATAGTGAAAGCATCAACGATATTCGTGCTTCATGTTGAACGAACGCCAACGTACAATTCCATTTGTCGTTACACTGGTTTCCGTACGTATTGGAACGGTTGCTTTCTCACGAATCGTGTTGTATATGAGTCCACCAATTGGAATCGGATTCTGCCCTTCCCATCCAATGTCTACATATATATGATCCTCTTTCGCCCTATGTCTGCCTGATATCCGCATCGTCCCTATTGAACCCGTGCTGCCACTTGAATGCCAGTAAGTCCATATCGCGCGGGTACATTCATTGACTTGCTCAACATATAGAAA
The DNA here is from genome assembly GCA_017547265.1 of Kiritimatiellia bacterium. Next base: position 3,353 of record JAFYQC010000322.1, read on the forward strand.
TCCCGGATGAGTTCCGATTTCACCTATGCAAATATAGTTGCCATTTGTCCATAGATACACGCCAAAAGACAAGCCTCCTGTTCCTCGCTGGCTTATAGGCGCAGATAGCAACACGTCGTCATGTCCATCTTGGTCAAGATCAACAAAGCACCTGTATCTTTCAACGTATGGATGGTTGTATCTTTCGATTCGGTTCGTCCCAGAGGCGTCGTACATTTCGTTTGTGACCACCGTCCCAAACAGATAATCCGGCGTGGCAATCTTGTCCCCGACATAGAGGCGAGACAGATCGTCTATGACAGTTGCCTTTGTTGTATCAGGCAATTGCGATGTCGAGACATCGGCAAAGCATGATAACTGTGCTGCTATCAACGATGCGCAGATAAAGTAATAAACCTTAATAAAAGGTCGGTGGACCTTTTTACCATTATTTGAGTATAAGGGCGATAAAATCATGCAATGAATGTAGTATACCATTCTGCAGTTGCTATTTGTAGAAAAAGTTTTACGCAACAGCGAGATGGATCATTTCTCAAACGTGTTACTACTGGCAAGGGGTTGCGGGAAGAGATGCTTGTTGGCAAAGGCGCGGCCAGCGCCTGATTTGAAATATTGCTCAAGGCGCGTCGCAACGCTTTTGCTACGAACCGCTATTGCAGCATCGATGACCCATGGAGCGAATTTGGAAGTGTGGGGGACTTGACCGGAATTGTGCTTTGCAAGGCGTGCTTTCAGGTCTTCTGTAATGCCGACGTAATGATGTGTATGGGTTGCTACATCTGAAAGCATATAGACATAATGAAAACCGGTCATGATTTTTTATTCCTGCTCACTCTAAGTTTTCGTTTCCTGCCCGCCTTCGCGCGTTGCGCTACGGCGCGGCACCAGCCTTCCCCTTCGGGTTCGGCTCTGCCTCGCCTTACGGCTCGCCGAGCCGAAGCTCAGCTTCGCTGAGCGAAGGCTGGTGGAGGTGAGGGGAGTCGAACCCCTGTCCGAAACGGAATCAACCGAGCTTCTACGCGTGTATCCGGCCTTTGATCTCGGAAGGAGTACGCCGACTGGCGGGCTTATCCCCTTCCATCCGCTCGGTTCGGCACCCTGCAGCACCCGAGCGGAGAGCCCTGCAACGTGGCCTGCTAAATTATGCCTCGGCGCTCAGCAGACATCGGCGCTTCGACATCGCGGCCGTTAATTAGGCGGCGAGAGCGTAATCGTTGTTCGCAATTACTTTTTTTCCTCGTTTTTTACGTGGCCAACGAGGATCCACGACGCGCAACCCGACCTCAACGCGTCCCGTCGAAACCGGATCACCCCCACAAGGGAAAGAAATTTGGGAACTTGGCTCGGGCGGCTGGATTCGAACCAGCGACCAATTGATTAACAGTCAACTGCGCTACCACTGCGCCACGCCCGAATAGTCAAGTGGCGCGTATTATACCAAAACAGACGCCACCCGCGCAAGGGGGCAATTAGAGGTTTCTCAACGACGAGAGAAGCGCCTCCTTGGCTGCCGTCACGTCGCTCCGCGGGAACGCGCCATGGTCGTAAAGGATTTCGCCGCCGACTATCGTCTCGACGACATCGCTCGCATGCATCGAATGGACGACGAGATTCGGAATGTCGAAGCAAGGCGTAAGGTGCAGGCGATCCAAGTCGACGACGCAGAAATCGGCCTTCTTACCGACAGCGATCTCGCCAATGTCACCCCTTCCCAGCGCCTTTGCGCCGTTCTTCGTCGCCATCTCGATGATGTCCCACGGCGAGAGGACTGTCGGGTCGTTTGCAAGACCCTTGTGGATCAGCGAGGCAAGATGCATCTCCTCGAACATGTCGAGGTTGTCGTTCGAGGCAGTCCCATCCGTCCCGAGCGCGACATTCACGCCAAGCTCCATCGCCCTAGGCACACGCGCAAAGCCGCTCCCGAGCTTCATGTTGCTCGTCGGGTTGTGAATGAGCGAGACGCCCTTCTCGGCCATGATCCTGAAGTCGTCGTCCGTGCACCACACGCAATGCGCGGCATATCCGCCGCATTCGAGAAGACCCGTGTCTGCAAGATAAGCGATCGGCGTCTTGCCATGGCGGGCGATGCA
>JAFYQC010000323.1 GCA_017547265.1 Kiritimatiellia bacterium
CGCCATCCCTTGACTGGTGGTGGATTCCGACCGAGACGAAGGGGAACCTGGCGCGGTTCTGGGGGGAATGCGGATTCAAGTATCTTACGTACGATGTCGGACACATCGGAAACGCCAAACTCGATAAGTATCGAATTCCGTCAATGGACGCGGTTATGCGGGCCTGCGAGGAGTTCGGGATGCTGCGTTTCCATTTCATAAAATACGTTGACACTGCCAAGCCGGGTCTATCGCAGGAAGTGGTTGCGGCGCAGTTCGAGACGAATGCGACGTTCCACGCCCGCTTCGACGTCAAGTCCGTAATCGGCACAATCGTCACCGACGAACCTGAACTGTCGCGGAAAAGCGAAGACTGCTACCGCTATCTGAAGGCGCTGCGCCCGTTCTATCCGACGCGCCCGATGGTGATGAACAATACGCTTATGGGCATCCCCAACGACTACGCGCACCTTGAAACCGACATCCTGATGCTGGACGACTATTTGACGCAGGATGAGCAAAGGACAATCGCCAGCATGATGGAGTCCATTGACGCCATGGCGAAGAAGGGGCGCGAGCTTGCGCGTCCGTCGTTCGCATTCGTCGAAGCGGCGAACTATCCGTTGCACCCTTGCGAGCCGACATACGGTCAGCAGATTGCGCAGTGCTACGCGGTGCTGGCGAGCGGCGCGAATGGCGTGGTCCTCTGGGGGCTTACGCCACCGGCAACGCCGAAGAACTGGCTGGCGATCAAGCAGCTTGCCAAGGAGTTTGCCGTTTTGGAGAACATGATTCTCACCGAGGAGCCGCCGCCCGCCGTTGAATGTGCAGCCGATCGGGCAAAGATCCGCTTCCGCCCTGCGGTGAAGGACGGCACCTTAACGCTACTGACATGCAACATCGACGAGCAGAGCGCAGGGAAAGTCGTCTTCAATCTTCCGCCGCCCTTCAGCGCGGCAGGCGAAGCGGAGGTGCTTTTCGAGAACCGAAAGGTCAAAATCGAAAACGGCGCGATTGCCGACGAGTTCGCCGGACATACGCGCCACGTCTATTCAGTCAAACGCAAGGAGTAAACAACCATGAAAAACATAGCAAGTAAAATAAAGTTGGCAGTAGTGGCGGCGCTGTCTTGCGCTTGCGCTGTAGCGTGGGCGGAGAACGTCCTCTATATACACCCGCTAAGCTATGACAGCACCAAGAGCGCCGAGGCGTTCGGCACCAAGAACTACGCCTTCGCGGACAAGATTTCCACGTCCGTGTCGATTGCAATCTGGGTTAAGGACGTTACCGCGACATACGAGAAGTTCCTCGCAGGCGTGAATGGCCGCTGGAACCTCGCGCGAATGCACACAAGCAGCGCGGAGACGAACAAAAAACTGGCATTTCGCACGCAATCCGGCAATACGCTGACAGATGGAGCCGTGCTTACCGACCACAACTGGCATTTCATCGTTGGCACCTTCAACTACGACTCCGCGAACGCGGCTAACTCCTTCCAGCGCCTCTATGTGGATGGAACCCTCGCCGCCGAAAAGACGGACGGCATCGGCGCAATCACGACACCCGACAAGATGTTCACGCTTGGCGGAGCCGCCACTGACATGAGCGATCTTGGCAATGTCAGTTGGGTGGATGGCTTCAACGGGCATTTTGCCGAACTGTCGGTTTGGAATCGTGCGCTGTCCGCCTCGGAGGTGAGTGACCTCTATTCGCAGACAACGCGACTTGCGGGTAACGAAAGCGGGCTTGTCGCCTACTGGCCGCTCACAGGAACGCCTGGCATGGCCGCAGCCGCCTACAACTTCACTAACGTCGTCGCGACCGCCGGGGTGCCTAACCTTACTCGCTATTATGCTTCCAATACCGACAGAGTCGCAATCGTAGATGACGACGGCTTTACCAAGCCGTATGTGCGCTGTGTTGCGTCGCCCGAATGGAGCGAAGCTCATTCATACGTGCAGTCGGCGAACGCCACCGGTCGCAGCTGGAGCGACCCGCTCACCAATCTCGTGGAGACGGCAGCGGCGGCGAAAAAGTTCGAGCGGATTCTTTGCTCGCCCGGAACGCACAAGATAGCGTCCTCAATCAGCCCGCTCGTTGAGTATTTCTATTTGGGCAGCCATGATCCCGACACTGGCAAGCCGTGCCCCGAGACGGCAATCATTGATGCGCAAGGGCTGTGTCGCCATTTCACCAGCACCGCCCAAACCACCGGCCATCAGTCGGGCTTTACTGTCGAGAACCTCACCTTCGTCAATGGTAGTGCAGGTAGCGGCGGATCCATGTATTTCAGGTCCAAGACCGGCAAGATCAACAACTGCATCTTCCACGGCAACACGGCAACGACCGGACAAGGCGGTGCATACTACGCTTTAACCGCGAACGGCACGGTAGTCTCTAATTGCCAGTTCTATGGCAATTGCGCGAAAGCTAGTGGAGGAGGAGCCGTCTATACGCTGCAAAATGCGGAGAAAGAATCCGACTACCAGCGATTCGTTGATTGCGTTTTCACGAACAACTATTCATCAAGTGGTCAAGATGGCGGCGGTGTTTGTGCTGTCCGGAAAATCGAGCTGGAGAACTGCTTGTTTGCCAATAATGAAGCTCGTGGTAGTGGTGTCGGAGGACACGCGAGCGTGGGTTGCTATTCCAAGTTGCGCGGTTGCGTGTTCACGGGAAGTGCAATTGGGTATTATGGAAGCTGCTTGAACATTGGGTCCGTCTCGAATGTCGTCTCCAACTGCACCTTCAAAGGCATGACGGCTGGAGGCGGAGAGGGAGTCATCCGACTCAAGGGGAATGGTAGCAAATTCATAGATTGCGTATTCACGAACATCAACAACTCTGCTCCGTTGTTCTACCAGAACAGCAAGAACATTCTCTTCCGCCAATGTCTCATTGCGAGCAACGCATCTGGTCAGGCGGTAGTGGACGATCGAAGCAGTTCGGCCACGTTTGAGAATTGCACAATCCTTCAATCAACTTTCGACGTTAAGTCGTCTGGAGCCTGCACAAACACCCTCGTCAACTGCATTCTGCCGAACGCGGCGATTACGAGTTCGGGCAACTTCTGCAACATCCTTTCCAACTGCTTGGTCAAGACGGTACAGAACGGACCGTACGACAGCGGCGTTATCACGGGAAATCCGAAATTTAAGGATGCGGCAAACGGTGACTATACGCTTGAAGCCAACTCGCCTTGCCGCGATAGGGGCTTGACGCTTGGGTGGATGACGGATGGCTCGACCGACCTTCTCGACAATCCTCGCGTGGTCGATTGCGATGGTAAGGCGTTTACTGCCGCTGCTCTTCCCGACCTCGGTTGTTACGAAATCCAGGAGCGCAAGCCAGGATTTATCTTGATTGTCCGGTAATTTGCGTAAAGCCGTAACGAAGAAAGGCAAAATGAGAACCAGTTGTGTAACAATTCTCGCGGCGGCGGTTGTATGCGGCCCATTTGCCGCGTCTGCCGCGCCGGAAGTTTCGTGGTCGATCGTACATCCGACGGGGATTTAACTTTTTGGGGACAACGAAACTTTTGTAAAACGCCACTTTGCGCATACTGAGGAGTTGGACATGAAGGATATAGCGGACAAGGAAATAGAAAGGAAGTAAGACAAAAATGAACAATAAAAACACGATTGCAAATACACTGCTGCTCGTGTCTTGCGCACTTGTTCCGGGAGCGCTTTACGCAGGGCTTTACGGCGATCTCCCCGACGCAACACATGCATGGTCTGTGCATGATCGAAACAGGCCAAAACCGGTAAAGGTCGAAGTTGGGGCAGACGGAATACCTTCTGATGCCGTTGTCCTTTTTGACGGCACCAAGTCATCGTTTGAAAAGAACTGGTGCGACGACAAGGGCAATCCATCCCAATGGGGGTATTCAGAGGAAGGATTTTTCTATGTTGATCCCAAGTGGCGTCCAGGCGGGGCATGTGCCATATATTCACGCGCAGAGTTTGGCGATTGCCAGCTGCATCTCGAATATCGCCATGAACCGAAGAGCATCTTCACCGACAAGGGATCGCAAATGCGTGGTAACAGCGGTGTGTTTTTGATGGGCAACTATGAAATACAGATTCTTGAATCGTACTGGACGAGCCAGAACGCACAGGGAACGCCTGAATACGTTGACAACTGTGCCGACGGGATGGGGGGCGCGGTTTATGCCGAGAATCCGCCAATGGTGAACCCGGCAAAAAAGCCCGGCGAATGGCAGACATACGATATTGTGTTCCATCAGCCCGTTTGGAAGGATGGCAGTCTCGTTCACCCAGGAAGCATTACGCTGTTTTTCAATGGGGTGCTTGTGCAAGACCATTGGGAGATGGAAGGGCTTACAACTCACTGTCATCGCCGCCCGCTGGCTCCGCACCCCAACAAGGCCGCGTTGCAGCTTCAGGATCATGGTTGTGTCGTCCAGTTCCGCAACATCTGGTATCGTCCGCTTCCATCGCGTTGGGATAACGTTACTTGTTCCACCATGAGTGCCGACCCTGAGAAGGTAATGGCATCCCGCCGCGAGACTGCCGAAAGACTTTACGAGGAGATCGCCGATCCGACTGTGGCAGACGCCAAGACGATTATGGCGCTTGGAGAGGTGATTTCATATGCAAACGAGGGCAAGTATTGTGCATCGTTTTGGAGGGCGCTTGAGGCGTATCGGGCGAAGCCTGGCGATAGGAAGGAAGTGGATTCCATCAATAGGACGCTTGATGTCCTTATTCGCGGGAAGGTAATCCCTGAATCGGCAAAGATTGAAACAGCGGACTCTGCAAAGCCCTTGTAAACGCCACATTGAGCATTCTGACGAGTGAACACAAAATGAAAACACTATGCGTAACAATTCCTGCGGCGGCGGTTTACTGCGGCGCATTTGCCGCGCCTGGTGACTCGCTTGGCAACATCGGCGACGTGCGGCTAAAGGGGCGGCTCGGCGAGCGGCTAGACGCGATGATTGCGCGGCATGTCGCCGACCGCGATGTAGATTACATCACCGCACCGTTTATGGAGAAGACCGAGACGAAGGGCTGGTGGCAGACCGAGTTCTGGGGGAAGTGGATGCACTCCGCTGTGCCGTATGCGAAGTTGGAGTTGGAGAGTGGAGTTGGAGAAAGGTTGAAGTCCAATGTCGAGCGGGGCATTGAGAGGATGCTTGCCTCGCAGGAACCGTGCGGCTATATCGGCAACTACCCCGATGCGCTCCGCTGTGGCGAGGGATGGGATGTATGGGGTATTAAATATACCCTTATGGGTTTTTTACACTACTATGACTGGAAGTGTAAGGTTGAAAGTGAAAAGTGTAAAGTTGAGGCGGATGCGGCGTTGGCGGCGGCGAAGAAGCTCTGCGACTATGTGATTGGCGAAATCGGCCAGAACGGAAAGCGCGGGCGTGAACTGTGGCAGACTGGCAACTGGTCGGGCTACGCGAGTTCATCCATCCTGGAGCCGGTCATTTGGCTCTACAAGCGAACTAACGACAAGAAGTATCTCGATTTCGCCGCGTACATCGTCGAGGGAATGACAAAACCCGAGAAGGGGCCTCGCCTCATCGACCTTGCGCTTAAGGGTGTCTCGGTCGCCGACCGCAACGATGCGAACTTCAATGACGGCGACGAATGGTCTTATGTCTGCAAGCACGGAAGAAGCAAGGCATACGAGATGATGAGTTGCTATCAGGGGCTGCTCGACTTCGTCGAAGTTAAAAGTGAAGAGTTGAAAGTTGAGAGTGAAGACCTGAAAAATCTTCGCAAGGCCGCGATAATGACGGCCAACGACATTGTAAAGGAGGAGGTGAATCTTGCGGGCGGGTGTGCGTCGAGCGAGGCATGGTTCCACGGCGCGAAGAAGCAGCATCTTCCTTACATCCACCTTCAGGAAACGTGTGTAACTACGACATGGATGCGCTTTTGCGAAAAGCTCTTGGAAGTGACAGGCGATCCGAAATGGGCAGACCAGATCGAGCGAACTTTCTACAACGCCTATCTTGGCGCTCTCCGTTCGGACGGCGGCGAATTTGCCGCGTACACTCCGCTGACCGGCAACCGCTGGCACGGCATGAACCATTGCTTTATGCATACCGACTGCTGCACGGCAAACGGGCCACGCGGATTCCTTTGCTTCCTCAAGGAGCTTTTCACGACGCGAGGCGACGCTGCGACCTTTAACTTCTATTCTTCCGCGCTCGTGAAGGGCGAGCTTTCAGGCGGGCGCAAGGTCGCGTTTGACATGTATTCGCTCTATCCCCGCACGGATTATGTCAGGATCGTCAGCCACACCGAGGGCGCGGCACCGGTGCGTCTGCGCATACCCGCTTGGAGCGCAAAGACGGAAGTGAAGCTGAACGGCAAGGTGCTTGATGGCGTTGCGGCGGGAAGTTATTTCACGATTGAGCGCGACTGGAAACTTGGCGACATCGTGGAACTCACGTTCGACATGCCGGTTGTCGCCCACACACTCGATCATCACGTTGCGTTTACTCGTGGCCCCGTTCTGCTCGCCCGCGACAGCCGCTTTGCCGACGGCGACCTTACCGAGCCGTTTAGACACGGAATCAAGGACGGAGAGATTATGCCGACATTCGCGGCGGTGCGCACACCCTCTGACGATATCTGGATGGCGTTTTCGGCGACGCTTCCCATCGGCTCGCACACGGAGAATCCCGAGGCGCGCAATCCCGCTACCGTGTTTTTCTGCGACTATGCCTCTGCAGGCAACACCTGGTCTCGCGCCAACTTCTACCGCACCTGGTTCCCTGTCGAATACGGCAACAACGAATAGTGGTGGCGCGTTCGATCGCGTTCGCCGCAATCTTCCGCGTCTTCGCCTTCACTTCGCTTGCAAAGGACTTTAATGCGCGACAAAGAAAGCAAAAGCGGCGTTTGGAGCTATGGGGACAGCCCCCGCGAAACGCTGATTTTTCAGGCCATTTGCGGTTGCCGCCCCATCGCAAGCGTGGGAAGATTGCAAAGCAGGTCTGACCTTCTGTGCAATGTTTGAGTCGCTGAAATCATGAATCTCTGCCTTTTCTTCGAGGGTACGGGTCGTGGCGTCGCGGGAAAGATAACGAACGTGACGCGGCTTCGCGATCTTTGCGTGGACGATGCGCGGCAAAAGCTGCACCTTGAAGCTGGGCCCGGAACTCATTTCGGCTCGTATCTCGCAGGGAAGATCGCGGGCGTGGACTGGCGAACGACATTCCGCTCTGCGCGGCGGTGGTTCGAGGCGAATTACGAGACGCTTCCGAAGGATGGCGTTTCGACGGCAGTATTTCTCTTCGGCTTCTCTCGCGGTGCGCTTATCGCGCGGCACTTCGCGGCATGGCTCGACAAACTTGGCGTTGCAGTCGCCTATCTTGGACTTTGGGATACGGTTGACGCGACGGTTGGACTTGATGTCGCGGCGGATTTGCCGCGCAATGTGAGAAGGGCGCGTCACGCCATTTCCCGCGACGAGACGCGGAAGTTCTTTCAGTATGTTCCGCTCGTTGGCAATAAAGGCCAGGTTGTCGAAATGCTTTTCCCGGGCAGCCACAGCGACGTCGGCGGACTCTACGACGACAATCACCTTGTCGCCGACCTTGCGCATGGATCGCGGCTGGGGCGAAGCGAGAGGGTTTGCGTTTCAGGCGCACCGCTCGTCTCTCGCAAAAGCTCGACGCCACAGCCGTAGTTCTGCACGACGCCCACGGCGAATCCTCCAATCTCTGGGGAGCATTCGACCGCGTTCGCCGCAATCTCCCGCGAATCAGACTTCACTTCGCTTGCAAAGGACTTTGACGCGCGGCATATCTGCCGCGCATGGTTGAGTCGTGGTTGGAGCGTGGTTGTTGAAATACCCGCACCTTGGCGGGGACAGGCCCCGAGAAACGCTGATTTTTCAGGCCGTTTGCGGTTCAGCCCCATTGCAAGCATGGGGAAGGTAGGGGTTTCTGTTGTTCCCCCATTGCCAAGGCGAAAGCAAGTATGGTATAATACGGACGTATTTAAAACAACTACATAACGAAGGTGGAGTGCATGAACCAGGCATTGTTGCAAGTAAGGGTTGACAGAGGTCTCAAGGAAGAGACTGCTGCCATCTATGACGCAATTGGCATTGACCTGCCTACGGCGATAAGGATGTTTCTCAAGAGAACGGTTATGGTTGGCGGTCTTCCCTTTGAAGGGAAGCTGGTCATAAAAGACAACGCGGCGCGGAGAGCCTTTGTCTCAATGCGCCAGAAAGTCGAAGCAGCGCAAGAGGACGAGCCTTCGCTCGATGAGATAAACGAATACATCTCTTCAGTTCGCCGGAGCAGAAAGTCGGCCGGAACAACGGCGAGGCGGCAAGCATGATAAAAGCCGTCATAGATACGAATGTCCTTGTGTCTGCATTCTGGACTCCAAACAGGCGGTCGCCAACCGTGCGGATTGCCGATGCCATCACGAAGGACTTGTTCACGCCCCTGTATTCACCGCAGATGATAGTGGAGTACCGCGAGGTATTATCCCGCTCAAAGTTCGCTTTCTCAGAAGATGAAGTTCATAACCTCGTCGATCACATTGTCACGCATGGCGAGTTGGTAGAACCGACGGATTCCGCCGACCATTTCCCGGACCCGGACGACAAGGTGTTCTTCTGTACGGTCTTGGCCGCCAGTGCAGACAATCCGTTTCTGGTGACAGGCAACGCGAAGCACTATCCACCAGCCGACTTTATCGTCAGTCCAGCCGAATTCTGCGACATACTTGGCATCTGAATCGGCGGGGATAAGAAGCGTCGATTTTTTCGGGATGAATCTCTTTTCTTCGAGGGTACGGGTCAGGGTGTCGCGGGCAAGATAACGAACGTGACGCGGCTGCGCGATCTTTGCGTAGAGGATGCGCGGCAGTTTAGGTGGTTCTGATAGTGCTTGACACTGAATTTCGTATAGACGGCGGACGCGGTTTTATGGTATTATATGGCTGCTCTCCGGAATTGAACTCCGTGGCGACGGAGGTACGAACGGGAGCCATGAACACCGTGGGTTGAAACCGGCATAGTCCTGCTGAGAACGGATCGAAAAGCCTGAAGGGTGGGCGGACGGTTCTGGAGGGGGCGTTGACGTCGGGAACCACGGCGGCCGATTTGGAGCGTGAGGAGGAGGCTTCCTCCGCGGGCTTGAGCGCAAGGATGCGCGGCCTAAGCGTCGTCGGCATCTGGCGAGGCATCGCCTATTCCGAAAATGCGCCGTAGGCGTATTGTACCCTGTGACCGGCGTTCGGTCGCGCAATGCGCCGGCACATGCAAAATAAGGAATAGGACTATGAAGAAACAAGCGCAACAGCAGGCGATAGACATCGCCGCCGTTCAATCCCGCATGCTCACGATTCGCAATCAGCAGGTGCTGCTCGACCGCGATGTCGCCGCGCTGTATGGTGTTGAGACAAAGGCGCTCAACCAAGCCGTCAAGCGCAATGCTGAGAAATTCCCCGAAGGATACATTCTGAAGATGACGGACGAAGAATGTTCAAGGTCACAAATTGTTACCTTGAACGGGGGCAGGGGATCTAATCTGAAATACCGCCCTTGCGCATTTACCGAGCGAGGGCTCTACATGCTTGCGACCGTGTTGAAGAGCACACGTGCAACGAAAGCGACCTTGGCTATCATCGAGACCTATGCCCAGGTTCGTTCGATGGTCCGCGACATGGAGGCGATCCAAACGGAGAAGGCGGGATCGCCGGAACAGGCGAATATGCTGACGCGCGCAGGACACAAGCTTGCGGGGCTCATCGGCGACAATCTCTCAACCGTGTCGCGGAAGACGACGATAGAGCTGAATCTCGCGCTGCTTAAGATCACGCACGAAGTCGCAAAGGGAAAGGAGTGATGGATATGATATGGTTTGGAGAAGAAGCCGAGGCCCTGCGTAAGCAGCTAGAGAAACTGTTCAAGCGGATAGTGGTTCGCATCGTCGACTTCCAGAACGACTGGGATGGTTGCGATCCAATCTGGCGTTTCTGTTGGCAGAACCGAAGGGGAGGATGGCACAAGACTCAGATATCTTATTACAACGGCGTGTACTTCGTCGTAAACTGGGGCGAGAGTCGATATCGGGATTTCTGGATATGGGAGATTAAACCTGGCGAGTTCTGTAGAGAACGCGACAATGGATCGCATGACCATAATCCTTGGCCTCGGGTTGACCAACTGGAGGATATGCTTGCCTGGCTCGATATAGTCGAGAAAGATTGGATGTATGTCTGTCGGAAGGTCGAAAAAGAGTGGCCGAACAACAGACGCAACGGATTTGTGCCGCGTGCCGTTGTCCACCTCTATGTACCGAATTTCCCACGTCAGGATAAGCTGGCCGGGGAAGAGACAGTACGAAAATTCTGCGAGCTTGTCGAGGGTAAGTATTATTCACCGAGCTGCGAGATGGAAGGCCGGTTCTTCCGTAAGAACATGACGGCTGGAAATTATCTTGAGTTGGTTCGAATTGGTCTTGAGGCAACTGTAGATGCCGAACGACTCACGGATCGTCCGATGACAGGCGAGGACTATTACAAGATGAATGGATACAACCGTTCGTCTGGGAGTATCTTGGGTGTTCCCCGTGATTCGCCAGCGGAGTTCCGCAAGTGGATCAAGGAGGAGAAGCCGTATGGTTGGCATGACGGAGGGCATCAGTTCTGGATTGGCCCCGGGCGGATTCATCTGAGTGTCCATCTTGAGAAGCCGCAAGGGCAAGAAAAAGATCAGTACAAGGTCACGCTATCGGCGTGTTTTGCATGGACGGCCTACAACTTGGCAAGAATGGCGGTTGCATTCCGCGAAAATGGGATAGATGTCTATCTTCACGATTACGAGAATATAAGGAAAGCGCTCTTGGCCGAGGACGATCTTGCAATTGTCGAGCGTGGTGGCGACACCCGCTATGCCGGTCATAACGGAGCGTTTGAGTCAATCTGGCTTTCCGAGATCGGGAGCCGCTATGCGACATTGAAGGAATTTGTAAGGTGGAAGCCTCTGCCGATGCTGCGTCCGCGAGAGCATAGATATAATCCGATAGTCAAGGAAAGGATCTGACATGCTAAACCAGAAGCAGATAATCCGAGCCAATCATTGCCGACAGGGATGTGTCATCCCTGTCGGATGGGTGGTAGAAAGCGTTCTATTGATTCTGCTCGTTTGTGCTGTCCGCGATCTGTCCGTTAATGTGGCGCGAATTGCAAGGACGATGGAGCTGCTGGAGAAACCTACGACGGCCTATAGGGAGGGGGCTGAGCATGACAACAAAGAGGAATAGGACTATGAAAGAGAGATCGGATGAGCTGCAGATGAGGGTTGCGAAAGAATGCTGTTTGCTGTATGACGGTGCGGAGAGTGCATGCTGGGCATGTGGACCGGGATGGGATGGACCGCTAGAGAAACTGTCATATAAGCTGGAGGCACTTAACGTCCAGTTGTACGATCGGTGGAAGGTAAGGGTCGTCGCAGAGCAGATCAAGGAGAAATTCGGAACGCTTCGGTTTTACTTTGGCTGCCTTGTCGATGGGAGTGGCGAGCCGACTCGGGAACAGGAGGTCTTGTTGCGGTATGCTGAAAACTTCGCGTCTGAACATGTGCGCAAGGCCGAAGAAGAGTGCTACGGCGTTTGCGAAGAGTGTGGAGCCTCGATTGGCACGAGCGAGTCTCCTCGCTGTTGTACTTTGGGATGGTACCGATATCTTTGTCGAGGTTGTGCAACGCGGCATGAAGAGGGTTTCCCACCTGCCAGATATGAAATGAACGGCAAGTTTTATGAGGGAGACAAGGAGATACCTTCTCCATTTAAATCCAAGAGCACAAGAAAGAAATGACGATGCCCCTTGCGGTGGGCATGCTGCTCGAACGTCGCGGGAAAGATAACGAACGTGACGCGGCTACGCGATATTTGCGTGGACGATGCGCGGCAGAAGCTGCACCGCCTTTAGCGGCTCATCCTTTCTGTCGCCGGGAAGGTATGCGCTGTTGTTGCGGCGGCGACTATTAGGAATTTAGCAATCCCCTATTAAGGAAAATCCCGAATAGGGGATTATATTGTGATTGACCATGCTTCATGAATTTTGATATCATTTCCGTGTCGCCTGGGAAAGGAGTCGAAGATGTTTTTTGGTCGTGAGGATCAGATTGCACAACTAGAATCCCTGTGGGGCAAGCGCGTGTCGTCGCTTGTTACCTGCCGAGGGCGGCGTCGTGTTGGCAAGAGCACGCTCGTGGAGGAGTTTGCCAGGCGGTCAGATGCGAGATTCATCAAGATTGAGGGGGTTCGGCCAGAAAGCAAAACGACCGCTGCAGACGAGCTTCGCGCGTTTGCGCGGCAATTGGCTAGGCAGTCGAACGCCGAGAAGACCCCGCCAGAAGACTGGTATTCTGCGTTTGGCGTCCTTGACGGGGTGATTTCAGACAAGGAGCGTACGGTTGTCCTTCTGGACGAGGTGTCTTGGCTCGCATACGGTGATGACACCTTCGCTGATTACCTCAAGATTGCATGGGACAATATCCTGAAGAAGCACAATCGTCTTATACTTGTTGTCTGCGGCAGCGTTTCAAGTTGGATTAAGGACAATATCATCGGCAATCGCGCGTACGTGGGGCGTAGGTCGCTGGATATGGTCGTGCCGGAACTTCCACTTCGCGAATGCGTAAAGTTCTGGGGAAAGGCGGCGAGGAGGATAGACATACGCGAGATCATTGACGTGCTTTCCGTTACGGGCGGCATTCCTCGCTACCTTGAGGAGGTCAATCCGAGGTTGTCTGCAGAGGAAAACATTCGGAGACTGGCCTTTCGTCCGAATGGCGTCCTTCGGGAGGATTTTGACGAAATGTTCAATGACGTTATTACGTCAAAGCCAAAGTTTACGGCTCGAGTCCTTAAGAGTCTGGTTGAGGGTCCGAAAAGCTGTGCCGAAGTCGCAAAGACGCTTGGTATAGGGAAGGGCGGTGCTGTTTCGGATGCAATGTCGGTTTTGGAGGAGTCGGGTTTTGTTTCGCATGAATGTTCCATAAATCCCGAAACGGGCGCAGAACTTCGCGAACGGCGATATCGTCTGCGCGACAACTACGCGAGGTTCTACCTCAAGTATGTCGAACCGCAAAAGTCCGTCATAGACGAGGGGGCGTTCGAGTTCGCGTCGTTGAGGGAGTTTGACGGGCTGGATGCTGTCATGGGTTTGGCGTTCGAGAATCTTGTGGTCAACAACTACAGGGAAATTATCCCTCATCTGCATCTTTCAGGAAGTCTGGTCATGTCGGCTGGGCCATATCGTCGGAAAGCCACAAATGGGAAGAACGGCAGGAGAGGGTGTCAGGTTGATCTTTTGATCCAGACTCGGCGAGCTTTGTGCTTTGTGGAAGTCAAGCGCCAAGGCGAGATCGGACGTGAAGTGATAGACCAGGTGGACAGTCAAGTTCGTGCAGTTGTGCGTCCTCGCGGTGTCTCGGCAAAGACGGCGCTCGTATATTATGGGCATCTGTCTCCAGTCGCGGCAGCCGATGGGTATTTTGATGCAATTATTCCAGTTTCGAAATTGCTTGGCCTTGAATGATGAATTGAGGGGATGAACCTCTGCCTATTCTTCGAGGGTACGGGCCAAGGCGTCGCGGGGAAGATAACGAACGTGACGCGGCTGCGCGATCTTTGCGTGGAGAATGCGCGGCACTTCGCTTGCAAAGGACTTTAGGGCGCGGCAAATCTGCACCCCGCATAGAGCCCGCCTTTGGCGGCTCCTCCCTGCGGTCGTCGGGGGATACGCGCCCTCCGTTTTGTCTTGTTGTGGTTGGGAAGCGGACGGGGGCGGACGAAAAAGGACGAGGTTGGGAAGCGGACGAGGGGGAGGGAATGCGGACGAGGGGAATGCGGACGAGGGGAAAATGGTTGTGGAGCGGTTGGGTTGTAGTTGGAGTTGCGCAAGTGTGCGCGAAGCATGCCATTCGGGGCGCGGCAATTATGGTATAATATCCGCAAATGGCGATTTGCAGGAAAGTCAAGGGCGGCGTATGTTCCGCCAAGGGGTTCCGCGCGGCGGGCGTTGCGGCGGAAATCAAGTACAAGGGGCGCAACGACGTCGCGCTGATCGTCGCCGACGCGCCGTGCTCGGCGGCCGCAGTCTTCACGACGAACAAGGTCGCTGCCGCGCCAGTCGTCTACGACCGTTCGGTCGTGAAGGGCGGCAAGGTGCAGGCCATCCTCGCCAACTCCGGTTGCGCGAACGCGTGCACTGGCGAGCAGGGGCTCGAGGACGCGCGTCTCTCGGCCCTCGTCACCGCAGGCGAACTCGGGCTTGATCCGCACCATGTGCTCGTCGCGTCCACTGGCGTGATTGGCCGTCGTCTTCCCGTCGACAGGCTTCTTGCAGGCATGAAAGCGGCCACCAAGGCGCTCGGGCGCACAGGTGCCCACGGCCTCGCGGCGGCGAAGGCGGTCATGACGACCGATACGCGTCCGAAAGAGGCGTGCGCGACTGTAACTATCGGCGGCAAGAAGGTGACCGTCGGCGGCATGTCGAAGGGCTCTGGGATGATCGAGCCCAATATGGCGACGATGCTCGGCTTTCTCACGACCGACGCGGCAGTTTCGCCGCGGATGCTCAAGCGCGCTCTCCAGCTCGCCGTTGGACGCAGCTTCAACCGCCTCGTCGTCGACGGCGACGAATCGACGAACGACTCCCTTTTCATTCTCGCGTCGGGCAAGGCGGGTAATCGCGAGATCGACGCCCCCGGCAAGGATTTCGACGCTTTCCGCGTCGCGCTTGAGACGGTGTGCATTTCGCTCGCTCGACAGATGGCGACGGACGGCGAGGGCGCTACGAAGTTTGTGACCGTTACCGTGAAGGGTGCGAAGACGGAGCGCGACGCAGAGCGTGCCGCGCGTGCTGTCGCGAAGTCGCCGCTTGCAAAGACGAGTTGGTTCGGCAAGGATCCCAACTGGGGCCGAGTCCTCGCGGCTGTCGGCTACTCTGGCGCGGAAGTCGTAGACATGAAGTC
>JAFYQC010000324.1 GCA_017547265.1 Kiritimatiellia bacterium
CGGGCCATGCTTCTCAAGGAGCTTGCCAATGCGGTGCTTGATCACGTTAACATTGTCCACAGTGATGCCATAGCGGGCGGCAATCTCCTTCGAGGGCATCTGGAAGCGCTGGCGGAGGATGAAGACGCTGAGGTCGCGGCGGGAGATGTCCTGTTCGGTCTTGAAGATCTCAAGCGCCTTGGCGAGGGCTTCTGCACTGGTCTCCGCATCCAAGGCGACTCCCTGAAGTCCGGGAACAAATACGTCTTCAAGCTCCTTCGACATGAACTCGACATACTTAGCGTGGAGATCGGAACGGTACCTGATGTGGCTAAGGAATGACTTGGCCTGCCAATGGAGATTCCAGTACCAGTCTTTTTCGTCCTGGGGGAATCTGTCGCCATACGCCTCGGCGTCCTTCCTGTGCATGAGCTTGTCGAAGGCGAACTCCACCGCGTCCTCGCGGTCGGCGAGGCTATAACAACTGTTGAGGCTGTTGACAAGCCTTGTGCGGAACTTCGTGTAGAGTTCGGCCCAAGTCTGGTTGTCAAGCACGGTGCACTTATTCATTCCTTCATCCTCCTTTTTTTATTTTTCATACACCCCAAGACTATCAAATGTTCTCAAACTTGTTAATGTCACCGCCTTCCGTCGTCAGCGCGGCAAGAAACGCCTCTCCGAGCTCATTTACCGAATTGGCCATCAGTTCGTCGAACGACACGAGCCCTCGCCAGACGTTCTTCGGCCGCGGCGCGCGCCTGAGCACCCCGCTCTTCTCGAAACGCAGGGTCGAGGCATGTACGAGTTCGTGAAAAAGCGTGGCGATGCTTTCGGGCGAACCGTCGAACCGCTCGATCCAAACAAGACAGCCGAACGTCTCCGCAGGCATCAGGTTGGACGATATTGTCGCGCCGCGCTTGTATGTGAAGACCGGCTCGCCGCCGAACATCGTCTCGTTCAGCTCTTCCGCTGGTCCAACCCGCAGGTCAACCAGAAAGCCGTCGAACTTCGATTCATATTGCAGTTCAATCATTTTCATTGTCCTCCATAAAAAAAAAAAAAAAAACGGGCGGCGCCCGAAGGCGCCGCCTTTAAGAACGAGGCCCTCTATGTTCAACGCCACCGTTCACAATCCTAAACCTTGTTCTTGCTTCCAGCGCCCCGTGCTGGCGCAGTCGCCCAACGTAAGTACTCTGCGCAAACGGCAAGTGATAATGTCCAATGACTTCTCGTGGTGGTTTCCGATGGCAATGCGCTCGTCAGGCTTCAGTTCGAATCCGCACTCGTCCAGGATATCCAGGGAACGCGCGCCATGACCCCTGCCATCGCTGGCACGCGTCTTGCCAAGATCATGGAAAAGCGCCGCCACCACCACGCTTTCGAGGGGGATATCTCCGGCATGTCTGCACATGAATCGATACACCTCAAGCGAGTGCTTGGCCAATCCGCCCTCTTCCATGTGATGGCTGTAGCAACCGCAGGTGAAATAGCGGCTGCCCTCGATGTAGCAAAGGACGGCAGCGCTTCCCGGACGCTTGAGCGCACTGACAAGCCGGGCAATTTCTTCTTTGATGGTATCCATTGTCGTTTCCTTGAATTCGAAAACCTGCCTATCCGAGAAAACCGGCGAGGTCCGTAATTCCATACCTTTTCTTCAGCCGGGCGCGGATCTTAGCAAGCGCCCGCTTCTCTATCTGGCGCACGCGCTCACGGGTGATGCCCATCAGCTGCGCCGTTTCCTCCAGCGTGTGTGCAATGCCGTAGCCGACACGCAAGTCGTGTTTTGGTGTCATGTTTTGTCTCCGTACATTATCCATAAAGCTGGAAGAGTGTTGAATATTACACTGCGCAGCCATATTTCTCTTCCGGGCCGCCACGCGAAAAAGTGCGTGCGTCTCGCGAAACAACTGCTTCCCGACGCCACTGTCAGATGTGCTTGCGGCATTAGAAGACGAGCATTAACAAACCTGAAAACATTCGATAGTTTTTTGGGTATAGAAAAAAAAGGAGATGGCCCGGATTGCTATGGCCGTGCGCCTCGCCGCATAGCGCGGCGGACGGCTTTTTGATATAATGGAGGCAGAAAAATGAAAAGTGCACATATCGGCAAGACATCTAAAAAGCTGAAATGCTGGCGGCCGAAATCAACGACCGAAAAGAGGGAAAGCAGAGAACCTACAGATGAATTTACGAAACAAAATCAACAAAGAAGCATAGCAAAGATTTCTGTGCGCAAGTAAGAACATACGATATGGTATAGTTCTCCTATTATGGACATGTGCAAAAAGGAGAAATAACACAAATGACAGACAACAAGGAACGATTCAAGGATTGCATCGAAATCATGCGGCAGGATGTCGCTGAATTCGAGCGGAAATACCAGGGGCGATTCGCTGAACAGCCGCACGTCGGACTCGGAAACCGCAAGACTCGCTGCGTGAACGAGGCGACGCTCCCGATCATAACGTGCCATCCGTCCTGCCTTGAGAAGTGTGCGGGCACCTGCTACGTCCTTGCTATCTGCACAAAGCCGCGTCCAAACTGCCGCAAGTGCGAGGCGAAGAACACGGTCCTGCGCCGGATCGACCCGAACGCCTACTACGAGAACTTCTACCGCGAGGCTGAGCGGCTCCACCTTCCGATCCGCCTTTCC
>JAFYQC010000325.1 GCA_017547265.1 Kiritimatiellia bacterium
GAGAACGTGCCCGCGAACGGGAACATCACGTTCGTGAGCTCCGCGACGAGAAGATCGCCCTTGTCCATGTTGGACTTGCCGAGCGAGAGGAACGCGGGGTTCGACTCGACGCCGCCCTGACCGTTGCTGAGCTTCGTTGCCGCCTCGAGGTCGCAGACGATCTTCCCTTCCTCGAACTTGACGCCCCAGGCATCGAAGAGCTTGCCAAGTGTCGAGGGGCCGTCGCCGCCCATCTGCCCCATCATCGGGTTCTGGGCCTGGCGCGAGGACTGCATGTCCTTGATGCTTAGCGGATCGACGCACGCGACGAGCTTGCCGCCGCGAAGCACAAACTGGTCGATTGCATAGAGCGTCTTGTCGGAGAGGTTCTTTGCATGAACCATGACGAGTGTCTTGACGTCATCGTCAATCGACTCTGAGTCGGGCGCGATTGCGCGCACATCGTAGTCCTTGGCGAGTTCCGCAAACGCGGCCCAGCCCTGCGGCGGACGCTGGCCCATCTGCATCATCATCGGGTTCGCCTTGCCGCCGACAACGTCGGGAAGCGAAGTCATCACGCCGACGACGGGACGCTCGGGCCACGCAACGCGCGTGACAAGGCGCGTCAAGTCGTATTCAAGTGTCGACTCCGTGCGTGGCGAGAGGACGCCCAAGGTCTCCTCGCGGTCGCCACACACAGCGACAATGCCGAAGTATACACCTGCGCCAAACGGATTGCCGCCTGTCTGCGGCTCGACGCCGTAGCGCTGCGCCCACTCCTCGGCGTCGGAATCCGGCTTCGGGTCGTAAGTCTCGACGACAAGACGACCACCTCCCGCGCGCTCGTATTCCTTGAGGAGATTCCCGACCTGCGACGCGTATGTCTTGAGTGCCATTGGCATCTCGGCCGACGAGGAGCTGACGTAGTACTTGAAAGTGACATCCTCGGTGAGCTGGGCGAGCACCGCCTTGGAGCCCTTCGAGAGGGTGTAGAGCTTCTCAGCGGTCATGTCGCACCTAAGCGGCAGGTTCGCGAGTATGACGACGGAAGACGCCGCTATCGCGCCGACGAGAACGAGACCGACGACGCCCTTCGACGCACCGCGACGGCCATCGGTGACGGTCTTCGCCGCAGCGATCATGAAGACGACCATCGCGAAGTAGTAGCCGACGTCGGCAAAGTCTACGACGCCCTTCCGCATCGATTCGAAGTGCGACAGAAGCGAGCACGACGCGACCGCGTCCGTTATCGCCGTCGGAACGCCCCACGAGGCGACCGCGCCGATCACCGGATCGAACCCGATGATGAGGAGCAGGAAGACGAGCGCGAGCGAAACGACGAACCCGACCACCGACGAACGCGACAAAGTCGACGCGAATACGCCGATCGCGACGGCCGCACCTGCGAGCAGGAACGAGCCGAGGTAGCCGCAGAACACGGCGCCCCAGTCGGGCGAGCCGAGATAGCCGGCCGTGAGCGCGACGGGGAACGTAAGCGCGAGGCCAATCCCGACGAAGCTCCACGCGGCAAGGAACTTGCCGACGAGAACTTCGAAGATCGTCACCGGAAGCGTAAGCAGAAGCTCAGCCGTTCCGTTGCGGCGCTCGTCGGCCCAGAGGCCCATCGTCGCCGCCGGGACGAGCAGCAGATACACCCACGGGTGCCAGAAGAAGAACGGCGTAAGGTCGGCCTGGCGGCGCTCGTAGAACATCGCGACGCCGAAGGTAAGGAACCCGGCGAGCACGAGAAACGCCGTCAAAAACACATACGCGACGGGCGAATCGAAGTAGGCCCTGAACTCGCGCTTGAACACTGCAATCGTATTTTTCATGTTTCCGCCTCCTTTCTTATGCCTTCATCGTCAGGTTGCGGAACACGACGTCGAGCTTGCCGCTCGGGTCCTTGGCCTTGAGCTCGGCGGGCGTGCCGTCGAACTTCTTCTCGCCATCGGCGATGACTACGACCTTGGAGCACACAGCGTCGACTTCCTCGAGGATGTGCGTCGAGATGATTATCGCCTTGCCTTCCTTGGCCATCGACTTGATCATCTCGCGGACGGTGAACTTCTGGTTGGGGTCGAGACCATCCGTCGGCTCGTCCATGATAAGCACCTTCGGGTCGTGAATGATCGCGGCGGCAAAGGCCGTGCGCTGGCGGTAGCCCTTGGAAAGCGTCTCAATCGTCTGGCCTGCGACCTTCTCGAGCTTCGCCTTGACGATAACGTCCGCGACGGCCTTCTTCGGGTCGGGGCAGGCGTCATGCCTGACGGACGCGACGAACGCGAGATAGTCGCGCACCGTCATCGCGCGATAGCTCGGCGCGGACTCGGGCAGATACCCGAGCGCGCGCTTCGCCGCGATCGGATCGCTCACGATATCGTGGCCGTCGATGACGGCAGTTCCGGAAGTCGGCGGGAGAAAGCCCGTGATCATCCTCATTGTCGTAGATTTTCCCGCGCCGTTAGGCCCGAGGAAGCCCAGCACTTCGCCCGCATTGACGGAGAAGGAAACGCCCTTCACCGCGACGAGATCGCCGAAGTGCTTTTCAAGGTTCTTTACTTCAAGCATGGTTTTCCACTCAGTTTGAGTCTGAAATTTTGGATATTATATCAAAAAACGGCGCGGCGTATTTGCCGCGCCGAGGGGGTAAATCAAAACGCGGAAGCCGCGTCGTCGACCTGCGCTTTGCGCTTCTCTGCGGCGTTCTTCCTCGCCTCGCGGCGGATTTCTTCAGTCTCGTCGGCAGCCGTCGTGAGGAGCGCATCGTCCCACGCGACAAGCACCGTCTCGTAGTCGCGCGACGCACCAGCAAGGCAGGCGGTGACGAAGCGGCCCGAGCCGATGACGAACGTGTAAATCGGGCGGCACCAGCTGCGCGGACGCGCCCACGTGTTGTAGCGCTTCTCGAGAGCCTCGATGAGATAGTGCCTTCTCCAGTTCGCGCCGGGATCGACCGCCTCCTTCGCGCATGCGTAGATCTTGACGACCTTGTGGGTCTTGGGCGTCACATAGACGTAGTAGTCGTCGAAACCGGCGAGCTTTTTCGCGGGAGTGAACGTCGCGCGGAGCAGTGTCGGCTCTTCGATGTCGGAAACGAGGTTTGTGCCCTTGAATTCCTCGCCGAACTTAAGCCCGAGGAATCCCTCCTCGACCTTGGCATCTGGCGATTCGTCGTCCTTCTGCTCGACGCGCTTCGCGAACGAGGCCATTCCCTCTTCGCCGACGGGATAGCTCTGGGCGTATTCGCTCGTGGAGCTTTCGAGCATGTTGCCGTCGGCGTCGAGCGTGGTGCGCGTCTCGCGCCTGCGCTCGGTGACCATGTTGCCATTGGTGGTCACCGTCGCCTCGACATAGGTCCTTGCGACGCTGCCGTTGTCGTTCGTGACGATCGACGCTTCGGAAGACTTCTGCGAGACGTCCTTCTTTTCGTCGCACGATGCGGCGGCGAAGCCGATAAGTGTTATTGCCGCGACTACCGACGCGACTGTCAATGCTGTTCCTGTTTTCTTCATGGTGTCATTCCTTTCTTCGGGTATCTCCCGATTGAACGACACCATTATAGGAAATGAATGTTAACGGTTTGTTAACGAAATGCTGGTTGTCCCATCTGGAGTCGAACCAGAACTCTGGGTATCAAAAACCCGTGTGCAGCCGCTACACCATGGGACAAGCGGAATTGCGGATATTATACCATATTTCCTTCGCCCGCCGCCCTATGCGCGTGCATTTGCTGCGTCTTGGATTGGACCGGCTGTGTGTGCTTGCATTCTACCGCGAGATTTCTTCTAGCAAGAAATCAACAGGGGAATCTGCGCCCTGGACGTCGAACTTGAAAAGGTCGATCTTGAGCGAAACCGGCTTGTCCGACGCATTGCGGTAGCGGGCGAAGCGCCAGCCGTCCTCGACTTTGAGGCGCGAATGCATCTGGCCCGTACCCGCCTTTGTACGCGTGCCAAGCTTCTGCCATTCCTTGCCGTCCTTCGACAGCTCGATGACACCTGCCGCAACAGCCGCGGGCTCCGCGAGCTCGGCATGGAAGTAGTCCGTGCGCCAGTATCGCGGAACGGACAGCCCGAACGTCTCGCCGGGCGCGACGTCGTGCGGCTCCATTACGCGGACTATCCCCGCGACGCGACCTTCGCGCGAGACGCGCAGACCCTCAAGCTCCTTCGCCGTCGAAAACGCGGCAAAACCATCTTGCGCGTCAAAGTCCTTGCCCAGCTTCTCCTTGTAGAGTCGGACGAGCGCGACCGCAAGCATCTTGTCCACGAGCGGGCGCAGCACTGTCGGAGACGCCTTTGGACGGCGCACGTTGCGGCGGTCCGCCTCGAACGTCGCAGCGGAAAACTTCTCGCAATGTGCGGCCGCGTCTTTCTTGACGGCCTCGCGGATGCGCTTCAGAAGTCCAAGGTCTGACTCCCTGTCTTTCGGCTGCGCCGCCGGCTTGAGCAAGTCAAGCGCAACCGCTGCCTGCTCGATGAGATGCATTTCGTCATCCACCCATCCCTCGATTTCCCAGCCAAGGTCATAGCGATTCTTCGGAAGCTTGACCTTGAGCAACTTCATGGCGAGGTGGATATCCTTGAAAAGTTCGCGGAGAGCAGATTCCGTCGACTCAGAAAGCATCCCGTCCTTGTCGAGCTCTCCCTTTGCCTTTTCGCAAAGCACCGCGCACGAAACGCTTTCTTCGCGCGTGTAGCGGCCGCCAGGCCCAATGTCGGAGTTGTGTT
Organism: Kiritimatiellia bacterium; assembly: GCA_017547265.1. Next base: position 4,710 of record JAFYQC010000325.1, read on the forward strand.
CGGCAAGGACGCGCATCGCGCGCGCAATCGCAGGGTCGTCGTACAGCTTCTGGAACGACTCCTCCCAGCACTTCTGCGAGTCGAACCCGTCAGGATCCGTGCACCACTTGGCAAAGCTGTAGAGCGCAATCTTGTTGGCCTCGCAGTTCTCCATCGGGTTGGAAACGATTCCCGCGAGCTTGCACTTCTCAAGTCCATAGGTCCTGCCGAGGAGAAGCGACGAGCGGCAGTAGTCGTTTACTGGCCAGTTCCACCAGACGAAAGGCGGACGCTTCAGGTCCTTCATGATCTTCTCGACATACTCCGCGCGTATGTCGGACATTATCCCCTTGCCCGTCCAGAGAATGTGCGCACGCTGGTCGAGTTGCTCACCAAGCGTCTTCTGGTAGTCGTAGCCCCAGCCCCAGTAGACGTTGGGGCACATGATGAGCGGCGCGCAGTCGCCGCGCCCCTCGAGGAAATCGGCCACGACGCGGTTGCATATCTCGGCGTGCGTCTCGGCATCTTGCCCACCAAAGTCGTCGAAGAACACGGCAAAAGCGCGAAAGCCCGCGTCGTACATAAGGCCGAGCTTGCGGAAAAGCGCCGCGTAGTCTTCTTTGCTCCCCTTCTCGAAGCTTCCGCCGAGGTGAATCGCCCAGTAGAAGGCAACCTTGTTTTCCCTGGCGACCTCGAGGAGCCGTCTAAAGTCGCGCATTTCGTTTTCCGGATACGGCTCGCGCCACTTGGCGTGGTGGTATGGGTCGTCCTTCGGCCCGTAGATAAAGACATTGAGATCGTTCTCTCCCATGAACTTGAGGAGCGAAAGACGCCCTTCCGTGCCCCAGGGGCGACCGTAGAAACCCTCAACCACACCGCGGAACGGAATCGCCTCGGCGGATGTTGCGGCGGTGGACATCTCGGCCAGAAGGCATCCGGCGACGGTTGTCAGCAAGAGTATCAGTTTCCTCATTTTTATGAAATCCCACCTTAGTGTGTCGGTGTCGTTGACTTGCGCACGACGAGAGTAGTGTCGAGCAGTATCTCACGCGGCGGAAGCTTCGCATTTGCCATTCGCTCCAGAAGCGCCTTGAACGCCATGTTCGAAATATCGAAGCATGGCTGGCGAACGGAGGTGAGCGGCGGCTTCATTCCGGCCGCCGCGCGCACGTCGTCAAAACCCGCGACCATAATGTCGCCAGGAACGGCTACGCCAAGTTTCTTCAGTGTCTTTAAGAGCCAGCCGGCGGCGATGTCGTTCGAGCAGACGATTGCGTCGGGCCGGAACTTCTTAAGGGCCTCGGCAACCACCTTGCCGTCGGTTGGCTCGCCTACTACGACGGTTGCGTGACACCCCGTCGTGCGGAACACCTCAGCTTCGACGCCCGCAAAACGCGTATGCACGCTCTCCGCGCAAAGCGGACGGAGAAGGCAGCATATCTTCTTAGCCCCGGCCTTCAGCAGATGCGCCGCGACCTTGCGTCCGGCGCCGAAGTTGTCAATCGCCACAAGATCGTACTTGCTGCGGCTGGGCGGAGGAACGATGTCGTAGTCAACGAGGACAACTGGAATCCCCGCCTTGTCGAGAATGTCGGAGATGATGCCGTTGAGCTCATGGGCATTTTCCGAAAAGCCAACCGGCTGCATGATAACGCCAGCTACGCCGACCGAGGCGAAATGCCGGGCGAGTCGTTCCGCCTGCTTGGCGCGCTTGTCGTGGTCCACGGCGAAAATGTCGCCAGCGACGAGGTCCATCCCGTACTTGTTGCAGTTGAAGACGAGACCGTCCATGATTGCGGAGAAGAACTCGGAGTCCGCAGTTCCCGGAATCGCAAGACCAATCGTTCGGTTCTTCTGTGAGACGAACGTGCCAGCCCCCTTCCGCGCCGTGACGAGGCCAAGGCGCTTTAGCTCTGCAATGCTCCTCACGGCGCTTGGCCGCGAGACTCCGAAACGGCGCATTATCTTCGTGAGACTCGGGAACGACCCTTCCTTGGAGTACGCGCCCGCGCGAATCTCCTTGCGCAGCGCCTCCGCTATCTCGCTGTAGTTGGCGATCGCCCCTGGCGTCTCGTTGCTTTGCATGTTCGGCAAGTCCCGATGTTTATTTACTGCGACGGGAGGAGTTTCTCGAATTCCCTTACCCCAAGGTGGTGCCAGGCGTCGAGCGTGACGCGCGAGTTGTCGGCGAGAACGAGCTTCACTATGCCCTTCTTCTTCCACTGCGAGCGATCGACGGACTTGATGTCGGAAATAGGAAGCTTCTTGCCGCGCCAGAGGAAACCGGAGTCGTCGAACTCGAAGCGGAACGCGGCGACCGACGCGAGGTTTAGTCCAATCAGCACCGACGCTAGAAGGCACAACGCCGTGAAACCGTACTGCGACTGAATCTTCTGGCGCTTGAACGGCTCGAGCTGGAATCCCTCCGGCGGCTTCGACTTCTCGATCTTCTCGTAGAGCTCGGCCGCGGGGGTGTTAGGATATGCAACGAGGCCGTCATAGCCAAACCAGCATCCCATGCCGAGCATGAGGATGCAGACGGCAAGGTGGCGGTAGAAGAACTCAGGATTGAGCTTGAGCCGTTTCATCTGTCGTCTCCATCGTGGACTGGATTGCCGCGGCGAGGACATACTTTCCGCCCGGCTCTAAGACGCGTCCATCAGGCCAGTCCGAGACAGGCTCGACGCAGACAAAGCGCCGCCACGAATCCTCGTCGAAGTCGGGAAGCGTGTATTCGGTGCCAGGGTTCCACACAACGACGCGGTCGTTGCCAGAAGACGCGATCGCGACGGCGCGGCGAAGCCCCGAGTCGATCACGGCGAATTCGTGACGCGGCGAAGACGGCAGCGTGAAGATATGGTCGGCGGAATGGTCCATCACGAGATCGCCCACCTGCTTGTCGTCCTTGCCTGCGAAAGCATTGAAGAACGAGAGCCCATCAAGCCCCTTCACAGCCGCGCCGTCACGCTCGCGGAGAAGGATATAGGGGTGGAACCCGCAGCTAAAGCCGAACGGCTCCTTGCCCGTGTTCTCGACATCCATCGCAATGTTGAGCTTCATCGAAACCGAGACCTTGATCGCAAGGCGGAACTCGTGCGGCCAGACAGCTCGCGTAGCGTCGTCTGACTTGAGCACGAGCGTTACCTCGGTCATCTCGTCGGAATACTCGCTCGCCGCGACCTCGAACGGCATCGCGCGCGCAAAGCCGTGCTGTGGCAGGGCCTTTGAGAAGCGGTTGCCAAACTGCGGGAAGCAAACGGGAATACCGCCGTGGAACGACTCGCCGCGGTTGTAGTCACGCTTCGAGGGACGGAAGATGACTTCCGCATGGCCCGTCGGGCGATAGGAGAGGACGTTCGCGCCGAGAAGCGCGACTTCCGCCGTGCCGTACTTGTTTGCGAGGACGACGTTCGGATAGCCGCAGTGTCCCGGGCGGAACACGATGCGGCCAGGAGCGCCATAGCGGGAATTGAGTTGGTCGATGTTCATGATGTGGAAATTATACCAAAATTTTATGCAGAGCAACTGAGATCTTCAGGTCAGCCGTGTAGAACGTGTAGATCGTGTAGAAGCAAGGAGCCGCAAGCAGACGAATCATATACAGTAGATCTTCTACAGAAAAGTCCGACCCTTTCTCGATGCGGCAAATCCGCTACTGGCAGTTAGCCACAAAGAACAGGAGAAACAGGAGTAGCGCGGACCGCCAAACTTTGCCGCATTGTCTGGATTACACGAAAAGATTGGCGAGCCGTGCAGGTGGAGATGTGGAGAAGAAGCCGTGCAGAACATGCAGATCGTGTAGAATTCAAGGAGGCGCGCCATCGCCCCTCGTTAGTGTATCAATGCAGCTGTATCAATAAGCTTTGACCCTTTGCTCCCCATTTTCATGATGAATCGCCTTTGTTGTCTATGTCCATGTTGCAACGGCAGTGCTCATACGTTCTCAAAGACCATCCACCTTCCAAACTTCATTGGTCTTTAACAAGGAAAAGTTGAATATCTCTTGAATGTCATTTGTCGAAGCCCCGCGTCCCAACATCACGTTTATGTTCACACAGACTGATTCTGTCGTGTTAGTGGTGATGTCATACGCGATCACACGATAGCGCGAAAACTCTGTGGACGTTTGGGAAAAAGCGATGGAGAAGGCCGCAGAGATGCCGTTAGTCACACCAACCTCAAATTCCTTTTCCAACATTCCAGCCGTAGAGTTGGCAACAAAATTTGTCACATCGCCAGTGCGAATGGATCGCAGCATCGCAAGGGTCGTTGTCTCCCAATTCGCAAAGTCGTGTCCAGCAGGCATTGCCAGACACATTTCTTGGGTAATATCCCGCCCAACTATTTGCGACAAGTTGGATATGGAATCGCCAAACGCAAGTCCACATGACAAGACAAGCGCCGCAACTGTAATTATGTTTTTCATCGTCTTTCCCACCCTTCTGCGGTCTTCACCGCATTAGTCCATATTGGCACGCCGGATTGTTCATCCCAAAACCAGTATACATGTGGCACGACCGTTTTGTCGATCGCACACGCATTTCGCGCGGCGCCTGAATCAGTCGCATCGCGCCAAGCTTCGATGAGTCCACTCCCAGAAGATACTGAAGACACAAAGTTTTGGACTACGTCAACCCCTCCTGCACCATCAAGCGGAGC
>JAFYQC010000326.1 GCA_017547265.1 Kiritimatiellia bacterium
ATGGGCAACTTCGGCTACCTTGTCGACAACGACACCAACGAGATTGTCGGAGCGGCCCCAATATTCGACAACGGCTATGGGCTTTTCTCGCTTGCGCTGGACAGGAAGGGAGTTGCGCATGACGAGTTCTGCGACCTACGAAGGTTTGTTTCTCGTGTGAATCCAGCTCTTTACATGAAGTGGCTGGGCTTTCCTGGTGGATTGACGAAGAAGATGAAAGAGAGTCTTGAGGAATTGCGAGGCTTTCGCATAAAGCGCCACCCGCGATATAATTTGTCTGCGCGACGCATTGAGACCATAGAGGACTTTACACAGAAACGCATTCGCGAAATTTGCAAATACGGCGTTAAGGCTGATGATTTACTGAAGATAGCCGCAGTTTCTGACAGTGTAAATCATGTAACCGACGGGTCTCTTGCATTGCAAATCAAGTCCAATCTAAAGGCAGATCCGTTTATGACGTATGTAGAGCTTGCGGAGCAGCTTCAAGTATCAGAGAGCAGCATCGCCCGCAAGATGAAGGATCTTCAGGCGTCTGGCGAAATCCGCCGCGTTGGCGCCGACAAGAACGGTCACTGGGAAGTGCTCAAGTAGACCTGCACACGAGCATTCGTGAGGAAGATTTTTGATATAATTAACTTAACAACGAGGGAATACCATGAACATCCAATCTGTCAAATCTGCCGCGGTCAAGGCACTGGCGGCTAGCGCAATGTCTGCACCGAGCAGTTCGACGAGGTGCGCGTGCGCGCGGAGAAGACCTCTTCCGCCCGCCAGAGCGTCGAGATCGCAAACATGACCGACCCGGCGTTCCTGGCCTTCGAGATCATGCGCGACGCCGGCACGGTGATCTACCTGAAGTAGTCCGCCGCCATGCGCTCCGCGGCACATAGCGCTTGGGTTTAGAATAGTTTTCCCGACCAGAGGTGGTCGATGAAGTCCCGCCAAGGGAGGATGGCTATGCCGTCGACTTCCCGTGGGCGCGGTTCGTCGGTGACGAGGATGCGGTGCCGAAATGTTCCCTCGTTGGTGATTGCGCGTAGCCCCTTGAGGTCATCCTTTGCTGCGTTGCGCGTTGTTTTCGCCTCGATTGCAACTTCGTCGTCAACGATGAAGTCGACTTCGAGGTTGGTGCGCGTCCTCCAATAGGAGATCTTGGCGTCTCGTCGGCAGGCGTCGATGTATGAGGAGATCTCGTGCATAATCCAGCTTTCGAAGGCGTGTCCGTATTCGGGCGTTCCCCTGACGAGCGGTTTCCTTCCCTGGAGGTGGCGCGTTATGCCTGTGTCGAAAAGATAGAACTTCGCCGTCTCGACTGTCTTGCGCGAGCAGCCTTTCCGCCAGACTGGGACTTCTTGGGCAAGGAGTGTGTCTTTGAGGATTCTGAAGTATTCCTGTACGGTGCTTCGCGGAATCTGCGCATCGGAAGAGATGGCCTGGTAGTTGATCTGCTCGCCGCTCGAAAGCGCGGCAACCTCGAGAAAGCGGCTGAATGCCGGAAGATTGCGTGTCGCGCCTTCCTGGATGATTTCTTGTTCAAGGTAAAGCGAGACATAGCCGGCAATGTCTTCTTCTGGTGAGTCGGAATTCCAAATGCCGGGGACAAGTCCATAGTTGATGGCGCGGTCGAGCTCGAATGCGTTGCCGAGCTCGGATGCGGAGAATGGGTGGAGGTTGCGCACTCTTGCGCGCCCACCGAGAAGGTTCACTCCGCCCTTGCGCAGTTTTCTGGCACTTGATCCGGTCAGAAGAAAGTTTATGCCTCTGGTCTCGATGAGCCGATGGACTTCGTCGAGGAGGGATGGCATTTTCTGAATCTCGTCGATTACAACAGGGCGTGGTTCTCGGCATATCTCGTCAATGTAGCCTGGATTCCTAGCCAATCGCCTAAATGTGTCGCCTGAAAGCAAATCCAGCACGTATGCGTCGGGCAAGGTTTCGCGAATCAGAGATGATTTCCCGCATTGACGCGGCCCAAACAAAAAGCAGGACTTCTTCTCTAATATTGAGGCGATATCAAGTTTTCGCGGGATATACATTGATTTCTCCTAATGATTTGTTGAATTATTGCACATTATATCATGATAGTGGCCGAAGAGTCAATAGCAAATCGCCGGCACTGTCGGCGATTCTGCAATAAAATCGCCAACTGCGTCGGCGATTTGAGTCATGGTGTTCCATTACAATTTTGCGGTAGATTTGGTATAATACGCGCATGAAGAATGCGAAAGTCTTGATGTTGGGCATGGCGGTGGCAGCGGCGTTCGCCGCATCGGCGTTTGCGGAGCGGACTGATCCGTGGCCGAAGGAGAAGGCGTGGGCGTGGCACGACGCACAGCCGTGGCTTCGCGGGTGCAACTACATGCCGGCGAGCGCGGCGAACCGCGTGGACCAGTGGCAGTCCTACGGCAGTGAGGCGCGCTTCGCCGAGATGGAGCGCGAGATGGCGCTCGCCGAGGAGGTCGGCTTCAACGCGATGCGCATCCTTGTTCTCGAGGACGGCTTCTGCGTCTGGCTGGACGAACACGACGCATTCATGGCCAACTTCGAGCGGACGCTCTCCATCATGGCGAAGCACGGCATCCGCGCGGTCGTCGTCTTCGGCAACGACTGCTCGCGCCCGAAGTCGGTCTGGACGCGTCCGCAACTCGGCGAGCAGAGCTACGACGTGGGCTACCACGGCGGCCGCCGCCGGACCCAGCACGGCGGCTTCAGCGAGCCGGGCTACCTGATGGTGGACGAGCCCGAGTGGCGCGCGAAGTTCTACGAAATGTGCCGCGAGATCATCTCTAAGTACGCTGCGGACGACCGCATCGTGGTCTGGAACCTCTGGAATGAGCCCGGTGCCGGCAACCGCGGGGACAGGTCCGCACCGATCATGCGCGGGCTTTTCGAGCTCGCCTGGAAGATCGACCCGAAGCAGCCGCTCTGCGCCGACACGTGGTCCCGCAGCCTCGGCAAGATCGCCGCGGGCGAGGACCCCGAGCCGATCGAGAAGCTGGCGCTCGAGCTTTCGGACGTCATCAGCTACCACGGCTACTGTTCGCTGGAGACGCAGGTGAAGGTGGCGGACAGCCTGGCGAAGAAGTACGCTCGCCCGCTCCTCAAC
>JAFYQC010000327.1 GCA_017547265.1 Kiritimatiellia bacterium
AGCACCGTCCAGTTCTCGCCGTCGTCGGACCCCTCGAAGGTCCAGGTGTTCGGCGCGCGCTGGGTCTGGTTCGAGCCCCCTTCGCCGGCGTTGCGGACGCTGTAGGCGTTCACGGCCGTCGCCGTGTTGAACTCGTAGTCGACATGCATGCCGGGATAGGTCGTGTCGTAGGCGCACATGCCGCGGTTGGAGGATCCCTCCCAACTATTGTCGAAGCAGTTGATCATCGTGTATCCGGAAAAGGCGGCGGCCGTTGAACTCGCCGTGCCGGCGCCGTCCGTCGTCAGGTCGACGTAGGTGACGCCGTTGAAGGTGGCATCGGCCACCGCAGCCGTTGATGAGAGGACAAGCGCCGCGAGGGCGCAAAGAACCGGTAGTTTAGATGTCTTCATGGTGTTTTTCCCTTCAGTTGTTCATCCCTTCGCAATAAAGTGTATCAAATTTAAGCGTCGCGACATTTATTTTCATTCACAACAATCTTCGTTTTCATTCTTGATGCCCGCATGAAAATTCGATATACTTTTGAACATGGACAAGAACGACATTCATTCCAAATGGGTGATCATCACCGACGGCACGAACATCTTCGACTCGGAGATTCGCGCGGGCGCGGTGGAACTCGCGCACGAACGCGGTTTCCACAACATGCAGAGGCGGAACGACGACTTGATCATGGACACGGCCTACTTAAGAAAAGACCTTTTCAAGTCGGGCAACGCCGGACTCATTTGCCATGCCGTGGACATCGCCGCGCTGAAGTTCGCGGCCAAGTCGGGAATACCGATCGTCCTGCTCGGCGAAGAGTCCGCCCCCGAATGGCGCAAGGCCGCCGGAGGAGCCGTAGCTGTATGCTCCGTGGACAACGAGGACATCGGACGGCTTGCGGCCGACTATCTCTACGGGCAGCGCAGGTTCAGAAGCTACGTGTATGCGGACAACTCGCGCGACGAGCATTGGGACTGGTGGAGCATGCGCCGATACAAGGCGTTCTCCGACACGCTCGCCGAACACGGACACATCGGCGAAGTCCGCAGGGTTCCAGTCTACCTTCCCCTTTCAACCCCCGACGAGGACGCGAAGCGCTTCTTCGAGGCAATCACGGACCTTCCGCGTCCGATCGCGGTCTTCGCGTGCAACGACATCGTGGCGAAGAGCGTCGTCGGGTTCCTCGACATGGATTCGGTCCGCATGCCGTTGGAAGCGGCCGTCCTCGGCGTGGACGACGACCGGGAACTGTGCGAGACGGCCGCAGTGAAGATCTCGTCGATAAGGATCGAGCACAGGCGGCTCGGGCGCACCGCAATGACGCTGATGCTGCGGATGCTCCAAGGCGGCAGCCATCACGACAAGACCATACTTTGCCCGGCCCTGCGCGTCGTGGAGCGCGAGTCCACGCGCCGTCTCGCGCCTTCGAATCCGAGGGTTTCGGCCGCGCTGGACTTCATCCGCACGGCGAACGTGCGCGAACTCTCGGTCAATAGCGTGACAAAGGCGGCAAATGCGTCCCACACGTACCTCGCGACAAACTTCAAGAAAGAGACGGGACTTACGATACTGGACGCAATCCACGAAAGGGTGATGGACGAAACAAAGCGACTCTTGACCGATACGGACATTCCGATCTCGATCATAACCGAAGAGATGGGCTTCAAGTCCGCGTCGGGACTCTACGAGCTCTTCAAGAAAAAGACGGGCTCTACGATGTCAGAATTCCGAAAGAACCGCCCGCTGTTGTGACCAAGGATAGTGCCCAATCCAAGGAAACGCGTAGCACAAGGAGACGCGTAAACCTCCGCAAGGGAGTTCGATATTTCCATGTTTGGGATTCCAAGGCGAAACGTATTCGTGTCGATCACCTCGGAAATCGTCAGGTATCCGCCTTGGTAGAGAAGCGCCGTTTTGTCGACATACTTCGCCTCGCCATCGAGAATCAGCCTCTCGAAGTCGAAAATACTGGTTGTCGGAACTTTTATAGTCCGCACGTTTTCCATTGAAGACATTATACTATATCCCTCGCGGGACGGTCAAATCTCCGCACGATGTGGCACGGGTTACAACGTCCACAAATTATTGTCATTTTACGGACGGGCGAAAAACACAGTTTCAACGTCCGCCAGCCATGCGGATCAGCATCGCCATTCAAAACCGCAGGATGTCCCCGTCGTCGTCGCTGAATGCACTTGATGCCTCAAGCTGGCGTCTTGCCGTATCGAAACTGTCGCAGGAGAGGCGGCGGCTGAAATCGCGCAGATTTTTCCAACATGGCTGCCTCTCCGCTCATTTCTGGAAATATTTTTCCAACATTATACCACATTTCGGTGGTAACATTCAATCTTCAGCCCTATATTATGATGATTGCCACGCAAGTCGGCAACCATTACAATCTATTACAACGATTAGAGAAAAAGTAAGATAGACTAGGTTATAATCGCAAAGTAGCCACTGCAAACGGCACGAATGGACACTATTGTCATTTTAGTACCGTTATTTTCTCAAGACATGATAAAACGCGGCGGCGCTGGACAAAGCCAACGCCGCCGTGAAACACCGAGGAAAACGAGGGAGGATTCCCGGTGCGCAAATTGAAGTTATATCGATACCATAGGAAAGACCCTACCGCAAGTTTTAAATTTATCGCTCCTATAGGAACATTGCCATAAAGTGCGGCAGGGTTATCTTATTGCCCACTACGCCGACGTTCCCTTCGATGAACTTATAACCGTATAGCACACCTGTCATCTTAAGCGTCTCGTCGAGCGAGACTGTCGCGCCATTCGAAGACTTGACCTCTATCGGAACGACACCTCCATCCTTCTCGATGACGAACTCAACCTCGCGAGAGCCGTCAATCGTCTTGTAGTAGCGAAGAGGATATTTCTTGCGCTCCAAAATTCCCGCAATGAGGTTTTCGTAAAGGCCGCCCTTGGCGTTTCCCGTCAGCCTTCCCATGAACAGAAGGCGCTTGGTCTCCAATCCGTAAAGCGCGCTCAGGAGTCCTATGTCCGACATATAAAGTTTAAACCATCCTTCTCGGACATTGGCCGACAACGGGACCTCTGGTACGGTCACGTTCTCGCACATGGGCGCGAGCGCAGCATCCCGGAGCCATTCTATGGATTCGCCGTATTTCCGCACGCTGCCGTTTTTCTCGACTTCCGAATACTTGAACTTGCGGTTGTCCTTGGCCAACGTACGGGGAATCGCCCGATAGCAGTTCTCAATCTTCGGCACATCGACCTTTTCGGCATACTTGTGAATGTCGTCGATGTAGGCGGCGAGTATCTTCTCCTGTTCTTCCTGCACGGGGCCGAAATCGCCGCTTTCGACATAAGTCTTGACGACGGCCGGCATGCCTCCGACAAGCATATACTCGCGCAAATATCCGCCAAAGCGATCGTTTAAGACCGCAGGAAGCATCTCTCGTCGGTCGAAAAATCCCTTTAGCGACTTTATGACGCCGGCGTCGACGCCTTTGGCCCAGAGAAACTCCTCAAAATCGAGGGAATGCATGGTCACCTGTCTTTCAAAGCCGACGGCAATGGATTTTGGCTCGGCCTTCTCGCGCAACTTCTTGCTTCGGTACTTTATGCCGAGAAGCGAACCAGAAGCGATTACGTCATAGCGTCCGTCCAGGGCAAACGACTTGAGCGCCGTCCTCGCATTTGGGCATTCCTGTATCTCATCAAGAAAAATCAGCGTCCTTCCCGGTATGAGACGCTGGCGCCCGATGAAGGCCGATATCTTCGTCGCGAGATCATCAGCTTTCAGACTTCCAGTGAAAATATCACACGCCGTCGGATCAAGCACAAAATTGAATTCGACAAAGCTTTCGTACTCTTCTCGCCCCAATTTTTCGACAAGGAATGTCTTACCAATCTGTCGCGCACCTTTGACGAGGAGACATTCCTGACTATGATTTTCCTTCCATCCCTTAAGAAACTCGTAGAATTTACGCTTGAGCTCCATAGCAACTCCTTGTGTAAGTTGCGAATATAATACCAAAATATGATGTTTTGCACAATATGCAACTTTTACAAATCATAAAGATATAATTTTGCAACTTTTTAAGACACAAAAAGATACATTTTGCAACTTCTATGCCAAGCACAATGTGTAGCAGCAACTTTCGGTCTTTGTCGGCTACACGTTTCTAAGTTCAATCCAAAGGCGTACCGACGGCGATTGGCGCGGACGAGGCGACGACGATCAGGAACTGCGAGGAAGCTTCGCCCACCTCGAGTTCAAAGGTGATCGGCTCGCCCGTGCCGGGCACGGACTCCTTTGCCGTGAAGGACTTGCGGTCGAGCGTGGCGCTCGTGAACGCAGTGTAGTAAACGCCGCTCACCGTCTCGGCAACAGACGCCGAGAGGACACCGTTTTCGAGAACGAGCGCTGGCACCTGCTTGCCACCCGACGCGTAACCCGCGATGCGCGGAAGCTTGCCGCCCAGTAATTCTTCCAGCGTCGGCGCAACAGTTCCGAAGCTCTCGCAGAACTCGCCAAAAAACGCCGCAATCTCCGAATCGCCAAAGAAGGCTATTTCACGTATGTCGCCACCCGACGTCATCTCAAACCACTCGACGCCATTCGCAGAAAGCACCTTGCCGTCAATGGAGTAGCGAACACGGCGCGACTCGGCACTACCCTTCTCGAGATCGATTCGCACCCTGCGCGAAAGGCCGTCCGTCGGCTCAAGACCCACGCTCGACACATCCTTCCATCCGCTCTTGTCCAGGATCCTGAAGCTGCGTCCAGTTCCATCTTCATTGGCGGCAAGATAGATTGTAGACTTGTCGCTCGCATCAGGCGTCGGCTCCGATTCAGTCACATGGAACGTCATCTGAATCTCAACATACGCGTTCGACTCGCAAAACCCCGCCACAGCAGGAAAATAATTCGTGTCAGGGGCGAAAACTCCGCCAACGCAGTCCACTGTGAACCAGCTGTTGGTCGGAGTAAAACCCTCTCCGCCTTCGCCACCACCACCTTCGTTGCCGCCACCTTCTGGATCGTCTTCAGTATCCGCATCACTCTCGCTGCCCTGCGCGACAACATCGACGCGAAGGCGGCAGATGGTCTCGCGCTCGCGGTTGCGCGCCTCATAAACAAGGAACTTCCCTGTCGCGGTAGTAGACGGAACAGTCAGCACCTGGTCGAGTTCGATTGGTCGAAAGTCAACCGTATTGCCACAGTACCAATAGAGGTTTGTGTCGGACGCGTTCGCCGGCACGAACGCATACTTGAGTTTCCGCGTCTCGCCAGGATACATCTTGATTTCGTAGCGGCTATACTGCGAATTCCACTCAAGCCCCTTGTTCGAGAGTGTTGCGGAAGTCGTCTTAACATAGCTCGCCTTCTCCGCGTCGATCTGCGCCTGCGTCTTGTAGTTCGCGGGAATCGCGCCCGCCTGGAGAAGTCCGTTGCCCCAGATTTTCGACGGGCCATCCGAGAGCTTCACGCAGGTCGCCTTCAGGATCTCGTAGAGTTCGTCGCGCGTGAGGGCCGGGTTCTGCTGCAGGTAGAGCGCGCAGATCGC
>JAFYQC010000030.1 GCA_017547265.1 Kiritimatiellia bacterium
AGCAGGACGCGATCGGCCTCGTCACTTTCGACACGAAGATACGCGAGTACCTTCCCGCGAAGTCGTCTGCGTCTCAGACGCGCCGCATACTCGAGTTCCTCGATAAGTCTAAGCCGGGTGGCGAGACCGACCCTGCGCCGGTCATCAACGACATCGCGGAGCGGATTCCCTCGCGCGGGCTCGTAATCGTCATCTCCGACCTCTTTACACCGGACTCCGACGGCCTCGTCAAGGCGCTCCACCACTTCTCGTACCGCAAGCACGAGATCGTCGTCCTGCACGTGATGGCGGAGGAGGAGCTCACTTTCGGCTTTGACGGGCACGTCCATTTCGAGAACCTCGAGGGACCCGACGAGATGATGATCGACGCGAAGTCGATCAGGGCGAGCTATCTCGAGCAGGTCAACGCGTTTCTAAAGAAGATCGGCGACGGCGTCAGGAAGACTGGCGCGGACTATGCGCCGATGAATACGAAAATCCCGTTCGACAAGGCACTCGTCGAGTACCTGTCGCGCAGGCGGAGCGGGGGGAGGTAGGCCATGCAGTTTATAAACATGGCGATGCTCTTCGCGCTCTCGGCCGTCGCGATACCGATCATCATCCAGCTCCTCACCCGCAAGAACGCGAGGAAGATACAGTGGGGCGCGTGGCTGTTCCTCGACAAGACGATGAAGAAGCGCAAGAAGAAGGTGCTTCTCGAGGACATTCTCCTGCTCGCGAGCCGCTGCCTCGCCGTTGGGCTTCTCGCGCTCGCGTTCGCGCGTCCGTTCGTGCGGCCCGACTCGCCTGTTCCGTGGGCTGTCACGATGCCAATGATGCTCATTTCCATCGTCGCGATAGGAATCTCGTTCGCGCTCTGGCGCTATCCGAAGCACCGCCTCGGCATGATGGCGTTCGGCATACTCCTCTTCGTCCTCTCCATCGCGACGATCGTTTTCGAGCGCCAGTTGAACCTCAAGCGCTTCGGTCTCGGTGCGACAAAGGACGTCGTCCTCATAATCGACGGCTCTGCGTCGATGTCTATCGTGAACGACGGGAAGTCCAACTTCGAGCGCGCGATAGAGGAGGCGAAGAAGTACGTCGAGCTCGCGCCGCGCAACACGTCGTTCGCCGTCATCATCGGCGGTCCCGTACCGCAGGTGATGAACCCCGTGCCGATCGCCGACAAGCGCGTGATCCTCTCGACCCTCGACCGTCTCTACATAGCGAACGGCACGATGCAGATCGCCGGCAACCTGACTGCCGCGGCCGTCACGCTCGCCCAGGGCCACAACGCCGTAAAGCAGATCGTCATCGTCGGCGACGGCCAGACGGTCGGCTGGCAGCTCGAGGACAAGGAGCGCTGGAAGACGATCAATCGCGTGTTCTCGTCGCTGAAGACCCAGCCAATCATCACTTGGCGCACGCTGCCGCTTCCGACCTCGATAAGGAACCTCGCCATCGGGAGCATCCGTCCGTCGCGCGACATAGTCGGCACTGACCGCGAAGTGAACCTCCAGGTCACGGTTGTCAATGCCGGAACCGAGGCCGTGACGCCAAAGGGCGTGTCGCTCACGGCCGAAGGCGAAGTGAAGAAGGCGCACGACCTGAGGCAGCTCGAGCCAGGCGAATCGCAGACTTTCACGTTCACGCACCGCTTCAAGAAGCCCGGCGGCGCGATTGTCTCCGCGAAGGTTGAGTCGGGCGACGACTTGCCCGCAGACGACGTCTACAAGTACGCGATGCCGGTTCTCGACAGTCTGCGTGTGCTGATCGTCGAGGGCAACCCGGGTGCGCCGCTGATGAAGCGTTCCGCGACCTACACGAGTCTCGCCCTGAGGCCAGAGCTTGCGGCCATCACGGGACAGTCGCTTGGCAAGGAATTCCTTCTCGAGACGGTTGTCGAGGATGTCACGACGGCAGGCAAGAGGCGCGGCTTCGGCGGCTTCTCGGCCGTGATCCTCTCCGGCGTAAGGGTCCTTTCCGACAATACGCGCGACGCGCTTGCGCGTTTCGTCTCGGTAGGCGGCGGTCTTCTCGTCATGCCTTCGCCAGGGACGGACGGCAAGTTCTTCGATTCTTGGGAGTTCGACGGCAAGAAGGTGCTTCCCGCGCCGTTCGGCAAGTGGCGCGAGAACGAGTCTCCGCTCGATCCAGAAGGGTTCCGCGAGATGTTCACAAGGTTCCGCAGCGGCACAGACCTCGGTTCCGCGACACCTGAACGCATCATGGACTTCGGGGAAGGGTGGTCGTCCAATGCCGTCGTTGTGGCGAAACTCGCCGACGGGGCTCCGTTCGCCATCACGCACAACTTAGGGCGCGGCATGGTGGTAGAGACGGCAACGCTCTTCGACGCGGGTTCGGGTCTCGTCTCAAAACGCGGCTTCGTGCCGATGGTGCACGAACTCGCCTACTCCCTTGCGCGTCCTGCGTCGGTTACGCTCGACGTCCGCCCGGCCGAGGGCCTTACGCTGCTCGTCGCGAGCGGCGCGTCCGGAACCGAAGTCTCCGGCGAGCAAGGGCTCATGGGGTACTACTTCCCGAAGATCGGCTGCCTTGGCAAGCCCGTCTCGCGCGTTGACAAGAACATCGTGTTCAACTGGGGTGGCGGTTCGCCGATGCAGGAAATACCCGGCGACAACTGGTCCGCGCGTTGGCGCGGCGTCCTCAAGGTCCCCGAGACGGGCAACTACAAGATATGGTGGGAAGTAGACGACCGCTTCTGGCTCAAGATCGGCGGCAAGGACGTTCGCTCCCACTCGTCCGTCAGGCTTGAAAAGGACAAGCCCTACGCCATTGAAGGCAGATTCGAGGAGGACGGCGGTCTTGCGTTCGTCAAGCTGTGCTGGGTGACACCGGGGGGGAAGCGTGAGGCGATTCCGCAGTCTGTCTTTACGACGAGCGCAGCCGGCGTCGAGGGTGCGGGCGAAATCGTCGAGATGAGCGATCCCCACGGCGAGACTTTCTATGCCGAGATGTTCCAGGGCGACGAAGGACTGTTCCTTCGCATAACCAGGAGCGTCATCCCCGGCGTATACACCGTAAACACTATTCCAGACGTGCTGAAGGATGCCTGCCGTGGCGTGATTGACTTCGAGGGCAAAATACGCTTCACGGTCTCGTCGGGAGTCGAGGAGTCGACGATGACGGCCATCTCTCAGAACGAGCTTTCAGACCTCTGCAACTACGTCCAGATTTCGCAGGCCATAAAGGACGAGGATGTCGTAAAGGCGATTGGAGGCCAGAGCTTCGGCAAGGAAGTCTGGCGCGTCCTTGCGTTCGTCGCGTTTCTCTTCCTCGTCACCGAGCCCGCGATCGCACGCTGGATTGCGATAAACCGCCGTACTGGCGACATCATCGATACGGAGGGCTCATGGATCAGAACGTAATACGCACGGACCTGCTCCCCGAATCGATGGCGCTTTGGATAATTGCGCTGCTCGCCGTCCTCGGCGTGGCGGCGTGGGTCGCCTGTCACATGGCGGTGAAGCGTTATGCCGCGAACAAGCTGAACGTGTGGTACAGGGGACTTTTGAGCGTGCCGCTCGGCACTATCGCGTGCTGGCTTGTCTTGCAGATGCTCGGGCGCATGATGTTCCTCGCTACGCCCTGGTCGCTTTTCTTCGCAGCAGTTGTAGGCGCTGTTTCGGTCGAGGCGGTGAGTGCGTTCTACGGCCACGAGTGCGCGCGCGTTCCGCCGCGGACGGCTAAGATACTCGTCGCATGTCGAATGGCGGCCGTCCTGTTCACGCTTCTCGTCCTTATGCAGCCGGTCATCGTGGGCGAGCGTGAGCGCACCGTAAAAGAGCGCGTCCTCGTGCTTGTTGACGATTCCGCGTCAATGCACTTCAAGGACACGCTCCTGACTGACGCCGAGAAGAAGGACATCGTGACTGCACTCAAGCTCGACAAGTTCCCTGACGAGGGGATGACGCGCGCCGAGATGGTCCGGCGCCTCGTCGCGATGGGCGGTGACAACAGCTTCCTGAAGCGCACCGCGCGCAAGTATGAGGTCGACGTGTTCAGGTTCGGAAACGGGCTTTTGCGCGACGAGTCGATAGGCGAGGAAAAGCAGGTCGACGCCAAGGTGGAGATGTTCCGCTCGGTGACCGACGTGACGAAAGCGCTCGAACTTGCGATCAAGGAGGTTCCCGCCGAGGAGATAACCTCGATACTCATCTTTACCGACGGCATCCACAACGGCGACGCAGGCGTCGAGTCGATCTCCCGCAAGCTCGGTGGATACGGCATCCAGGTCTCGACGGTTCTCGTTGGCGGCAGCGTGAAGCCGTTCGACCTCGCTATAGCGACCGCAGACTCTCCCGAGTCCGTCTTCCTCGGCGACAAGGTTCGCTTCACCGTTCGCGTCGCGGCGACGCGCGCCAACGGGCGCAAGGCGAAGATCCGCTTCTCCGGCGCGAACGGCCAGATCGACGAAAAGGATTTCACGGTTGAGGGCGACGACTGGTCCAAGGAGTTCAAGTTCACAGACGTGCCGAAAGACCAGGGGGTCTACAGCTACAACTTCTCGGTGACGCACTTGGACGGCGAACTTTTCGAAGACAACAACGATCGACAGCTCGACGTCGCCGTTTCGGACGACCGCACGAACGTCCTTCTCGTCGACGGGCGTCCACGCTGGGAATACCGCTATCTGAGGAACCTCTTCTACGGGCGCGACAAGTCGGTGCACCTGCAGGACTGGCTCGTCCACCCCGACTCCATCGACGGCATCCAGCCGAAGCTTCTCGAATATGCGAGCGCGTCTCGTCCGTTCGGACAGTCCGAAGCGGGCGGCTGGCCTATACAGGACAACGACTGGCGCCAGTTCGACGTCATCATAGTCGGCGACATTGGCGAGGACGTGCTCACCGAAGACGTTATCGAGCAGCTCAGGTACAACGTCGAGGACAGAGGCGCGCTTCTCGTGCTCATCTCCGGTTCGGAGTACATGCCGTACTCGATAACGAACCAGAAGCTCCGCGACCTTATGCCGATAGAGTACGAGCCGTCGGCGCAGAGCCGCCGCGTTGCGCCGGAAGACGCGTTCGTATTCCAGCTCGCCGCTGCTGGCCGCGGCCACCCGGTCATGAACCAGAGCTCGTCCTCCTCTGAGAACGAGGACATCTGGGCCGAGATACCCGATTTTCACTGGCGTCTGCCGCTTTCTGGCGTGAAGCCAGGATCCGACGTTCTCGCCTACGCGAAGACGAAGAAGGAGTCCGGCTCCGAGGTTGCCGGTGCGGTCGCCGAGTCGATCGCCGCCACAATCGAGGAGGATCCCGAGGCCGCCTTGAAGCGTCTCGAGGATATGCGCGGCGAGCAGGGGCGCAACGCGCTTGTAATCGCCGGCGCGAAGGGCAAGGGCAGGGTCCTGATGCTGACGACCGACTCGATGTGGCGTCTGCGCTCCAAGACGGGCGACCAGCTGCACCACAGGTTCTGGGGGCAGGTCATGCGCTGGGGCGCCGGCGAGAAGCTCAGGAGCGGGAACATGTACGTCCGCCTCGGTACGGACCAGCTCCGTTACGGCGCGGGCGAGCCGGTCAAGGCGTTTGCGAGGTTCCTCGACGAGAAGCACAATGGAATCGACGGTCTTGACCCGCGCATCCTCGTCCGTGCGCCGAATAACGGTGCGCGCGTGGCCGTGTTCAACGCGAAGAAACGCCCCGAATCCAACGGTCTATACGAAGTCGAGATCCACGGTTGCACGGCGCCGGGTCTTTACGAGGTTAGCCTCGACTGCCCCAAGGCGCAGGAGATGCTCGACCGCCGCTATCCGGCTGAAAAGCTGAAGACGAGCTTCGTCGTCGTCACCACCAAGCAGCCTGCGGAGAAGGTCGACACGACGTCGACACGCAACCACGTCGAGCGCGTTGCGTCCGCAACGGGTGGCAAGGTTCTCTCGCCGACCGAGTACATTGCGCTCGACAGCGACTTTGGCGGCGGCTCGAAGCGCATATCCGACAGGGTCGAGTTCCATCTCTGGTGCCTGCCGCCTCTCTTCCTCATCATTATAGGGCTTCTTACAGCCGAGTGGATACTTCGCAAACGAGCTTCGCTCGCATGACGCCATGAAATACAAGAATATACCGCCTCAGATTGCGGCCAAGCTCAACGAGAGCGTGGCCAGGGTTCGCCGCATCCTTCTTGTGCGCGGCACATGTGCCACGCTCGCGGTGTTCGTCGCCTCGGTTCTCGCCATCATGGCAATCGACGCGATGGTGACTATTTACGTCTCGTGGGTCCGCTGGCTCCTGTGGGCGTGCTGCGTTGGCGCAACGGTGGCGGTTGGCTGGTTCGCTCTCATAAAGCCGCTCAGGCGCAAGTTCACCGCGGCCGAGGTTGCTGCCCTCATCGAGCGCAACCACCCGGAACTCGAGGAGCGACTTTCGACGGTCGTGGAGCTTGCGCAGGCGGGCGACCTCACGTCGTCCTCGCGGCTCATGGAGGAGATCACCAAGGACGCTGTGAAGGACGTGCAGACGGTCTC